>JAKLIE010000183.1 GCA_022709775.1 Pseudomonadota bacterium | reverse complement strand
GGGCGGCGTTCGACTACATGCAGCAGCGCGCGGACGCGCACTCGGCCCCGGACGGCGAGAAGCTCGTCGACCGCGCGCTCGCGACCGCGGGCATCGTCGCGGGCCTGAAGCTCGACCCCGCGTCGATCCGCGGCGCGCTGCTCGCGGTGCTGCCCGCGGCGAAGGCGTTCGACGCCGCGGACGCCGCATCGCGCTTCGGCGACGACGTGGCGGGGCTCGTCGCGGGCGTGGCGCGCATGGACTCGATCCGCGCGCGCCGCGTCGGCGCCACGCCGGAGGAGCGCGCGGCGCAGTCCGAGAACCTGCGCAAGATGCTTCTCGCGATGGTCGAGGACATCCGCGTCGTCATCCTCAAGCTCGCCGAGCGGCTGGCGGCGCTGCGCTGGCTCATGTCGGGCGACGAGTCGCTGCGGCGCGAGTCGGCACGGGAGGTGCTCGACCTCTACGCGCCGCTGGCGAACCGGCTGGGCGTGTGGCAGCTCAAGTGGGAGCTCGAGGACCTGTCGCTCCGTGCGATCGAGCCCGAGACCTACAAGCAGATCGCGAAGCTGATCGACGAGCGCCGGCTCGACCGCCAGCGCTACATCGAGGACGTCATCGAAACGCTGAGGCGCGAGCTCGCTTCGTCCCGGATCGCCGCCGACGTCTCCGGCCGCCCGAAGCACATCTTCAGCATCTGGAGCAAGATGCGCCGCAAGCAGTCGGGCATCGAGACGCTCTACGACATCCGCGCGGTGCGAATCCTCGTCGACGACGTGAAGGCCTGCTACACGGCGCTCGGCATCGTGCATCACCTGTGGACGCCGCTGCCCGGAGAGTTCGACGACTACATCGCCAAGCCGAAGGCGAACGACTACCGGTCGCTCCACACCGCCGTGATCGGCCCGGAGGGGAAGCCCCTGGAGGTGCAGATCCGCACGCGCGAGATGCACCAGCACTCCGAGTACGGCGTCGCGGCGCATTGGCGCTACAAGGAGGGCGCGTCGGACCGCCACGACCCGGCGTTCGAGGACCGCATCGCGTGGCTGCGGCAGGTGCTCGACTGGAAGGACGCGATCGCCGACACGAGCGAGTGGCTCGCCGCCTTCAAGCAGTCGCTCTTCACCGACACGGTCTACGTGCTCACGCCGCAGGGCAAGGTCGTCGACCTGCCCGCGGGCGCGACGCCGGTCGATTTCGCGTACGCCGTGCACACGAACCTCGGTCACCGCTGTCGCGGCGCGAAGGTCGAGGGCCACATGGTTCCGCTCAACACGCCGCTCGCGAACGGGCAGCGCGTCGAGGTGCTGACGGTGCGCGAAGGCGGCCCGTCGCGCGACTGGCTCAACCTCGAGCTGGGCTACGTCACGAGCAACCGTGCACGGGCGAAGGTCCGCCAGTGGTTCAAGGCGCAGGCTCTCGACGAGACGGTCGCGCACGGGCGCGCCGCGGTCGAGCGCGAGCTCGCGCGTGCCGGCGTGTCGTCGCTCAACCTCGACCTGCTTGCCGCGAAGGCCGGCTACGCGAAGCCCGACGAGCTGTTCGCCGCCTACGCGCGCGACGAGATCAACCTGCGCCAGCTGCAGACGGCGATCAAGGCAGTCGCCGCACCGACTCCCGAGCCGCAGGCGACGGGACCCGGGGACGGCGTCGTCACGCGCGCGAGCAAGTCGGCCGGCGCCGGCAGCGGCATCCTGGTCGTCGGCGTCGACCGGCTGATGACGGGGCTCGCCCGATGCTGCAAGCCTGCGCCGCCGGATCCGATCGCCGGATTCGTCACTCGGGGGAAGGGCATCACGATCCACCGCGCGTCGTGCGCGAACCTGGCGCGCATAAGGGCGCGCGAGCCCGAACGGATGATCGAGGCGGACTGGGGCTCGCGCCGCGACGAGGTCTTCCCAGTCGACGTGATCGTCGAGGCCGGCGATCGGCCGGGGCTCCTGCGCGACATCTCGGAGGTGTTCTCGCGGGAGAAGATCAACGTGACCGCGGCGAACACGCTCACGAAGCAGCACCTCGCGCGCATGGGCTTCACGATCGAGGTGGCCGGCGTCGAGGAGCTGAAGCGCGCGCTCGCGCTCGTGCGGGAGGTGCCGGGCGTGCTGGGCGCGGCGCGGCGCTGAGCGCGCCGCCGCGTCAGGTCAGCGCGAGATAGATCGCGAGGGCCGCGCCGAGCGCGGAGAACGCGATCGAGAACCCGAGCGCCCAGCCGATCCTGTAGCCCGGAGGCAGGTCCCTCGCCGGGAGCGTGCGGACGAAGCGCGCGTGCTGGAGGGTGGCGAACACGATCACGCCGGCCCCCGCGGCGACGAGCAGCGTGCCGATCACGCTGGACGCCGTCGTGTGCATCGGACGCGTGACCTGCCCCACCTGCTGGGAGACCAGGCTCACGAAGATGCCGAAGCGCTCGACGACGAAGCCGAGCGCCATCACGGTGATGCCGGTGCGAACCCACGCGAGCAGCGTTCGTTCGGCGGCGAAGAAGACGCGGGGATCGTTGTCCATCGTGGCGGGGCGAAGGGGGCGGGACGGAGCGAGGATACGCCACTCCCCGGCAGAGATCGTCGCCTCGCCCGGTTCGCGCATCCCCCGGGCCCGCGGGATGCCTATGCCGGAACGAACCGCAGCGCGACCCCGTTGTTGCACCAGCGCTGGAAGGTCGGCCGCGGCCCGTCGTCGAACACGTGGCCGTGGTGGCCCCCGCACTTCGCGCAGTGATACTCGATGCGCGGATGGAAGATTCGATGGTCGAGCGACGTCTCGAACGCGCCTGGGATCGTCGTGAAGAACGACGGCCAGCCGGTGCCGCTGTCGAACTTCATCGCCGACGTGAACACCGGCCACGCGCATCCGGCGCACACGAACACGCCCCTGCGCTTCTCGCCGTCGAGCGGGCTCGTGAACGGGCGCTCGGTGCCTTCGTCGCGCAGAACCTTGTACGCGTCGGGCGGCAGGCGCTTGCGCCACTCGTCGTTCGTGAGCTTGAGCGGCGTCGCGTCCTTCGCCACGTCGGCGTCCCTGGCGAGCAGCGATCGCCAGCCGTTGCGGAGCTCCTCGACCTGGGGCGTCGTCGCGCCCGGCGGCACCGGGCCCGCGGCCGCGGCGGCGCGCGCGAAGGGCAGGGTGGCGAACATCGTCAGCAGCGTGCGGCGGTTCATCGAAGTCTCCTCGCGTTCCCTTACGCCCGGATGGACCCCGGAATCGCCCGGCGGTTCCGTGCGCGAGGGTCCTGCCCGACAGTCGCCCGTCCGGCGGTCACCTTACACCCCGCTCACAGGACGAGGGGATCCCCGTAGCCCGTGAGCTCGAGGTAGCCGCGTCCGCCGATCCCGGCCGACCCGCGGACGCGCACCGCGCCTTCCCAGTAGACGATGCCGACGCTGCCTCGCGCGTCGAGCTCCTGGTCGTCCATCAGCGGCTCGAGCGCGATCGCGAGGCCGCCCACGCGCACGTCGAAGGTCACCGGATAGACGATGCCGGTGCGCGGCGAGCGCCAGGTGCGGCCGGGCGCGAACGCCACCTCGTGCGGCGCATACGTGCGTACGCGGCCGGACGCGTCGCGCAGCGTTCCGCCGGCCCAGAACGTCCCGCCGTCGCGACCCCGCATCCGGAACGCCATCAGTGCCGCGCCGTCGTCGAGATTGGCGCCGATCCAGTCCCAGCCGGCCGCCTCGGGCGCGAGGTACGAGCTCGACCACTCGTGGTCGAGCCACGCGAGGCCGGAGACCGTGTGCGTGCGCCCCTCGACCGCGATCGTGCCGTCGACGTCGAGCTGGGGGACGCTGTAGTAGCCGCTCGCCTGACCGGGCAGCGGGCCCTTGCGCGACACGCCGCGCTCGCCCTGCAGGAGGACCGGCTGCGTCGCGCGGAACCGGAGGTCGATCGCGAAGCCGCGGGCGCGGAGGCGGGTCCGGTAGCCCTCGCCATCGAAGGCGAGCGACCAGTCGTCGATGCGCACGTCGGTCGTCGCCGCCGATGCCTCCGCGAGGCCGAAGCCTGCGCGCGCGGCGCGCTGGTCGTGCACGAGCCGGCCGACGCGCGCGTCCGCGATCGCGGCGTGCGCGAACAGGAGCTCGCGCGGCGCGAACGAGCTCCCCGAGGACTCGGCGACGCCCGGGCGGTTGCGGAAGAACGTGACCTGCACGCCGCGGTCGACGCCGGACGCATCGGTCGTCCACCCGGTGACGTACCACCATTCGGTACGGAAGCCGGGATGGCTGCCGTGGTCGCGCGGAAACGCGAGCGTCGCCCCCGGCAGGATGCCCGGATACGCGGGACCTGCGAGAGCGGCGCGCGGCATGCCGGCGAGCGACAGCGCGACGATCGCGCGGCGGCGTGCCGGGTTCACCAGTCTTCCTTCACCGACGTCACCGTGTCGCCGGCGGTCGCGCGCCGCGCGCTCGCGAGCGCGGTCACCGCCGCGAGTGCGAGCAGCGCGGCGCAGAATCCGGCGAGCTGTGCGGCCGGCAGGTGCAGGTCCATGCTCCAGCGGAACGACTGCCGGTTGACGACGTGCACGAGGATCACGCTGATCGCGCCGCCCAGCGCGAGGCCGACCGCGAGCCCGAGGGCGCTCACGATCGCGCCTTCGGCCGCGAGCATCGCGCCGATCTGCCTGCGCGTCATGCCCAGGTGGCGCAGCACGCCGAACTCGCGCCGGCGCGCTAGCGCGAGCGCGCCGAACGACGCCGAGAGCCCGACGAGGCCGATCGCGATCGCAACGGCCTCGAGCGCGTAGGTCACCGCGAACGTCCGGTCGAAGACCGCGAGCGAGATCGCGCGGATCTCGCCGGGCGTGGCGATCGTCACGCGATCGCGGCCGAGCCGCGCCTCGATCGCGCCGCGCACGCGCTCGGGCGTCGCCTCCGGCGCGAGCCACAGCGCGGCGTCGTTGACCCGGTCGTCGCCGGCCAGGCGTGCATAGACGGGGCGCTCGACGATCACCGCGCCGGTCTGGCGCGCGTAGTCCCGCCAGACGCCGGCAACCGTGAACTCGGCGTTTCGCCCGGCGATCGGCAGCCGGATCGTCATGCCCGGCGCGACGCGGTACCGGTCCGCGTACGCCTCG
>JAKLIE010000182.1 GCA_022709775.1 Pseudomonadota bacterium | reverse complement strand
GGCGAACGAGGCGGCGCTCAAGCTCGCGCGCCGCTACGCGCACGACCGCTACGGCGAGCGCAAGGTGCGCGTGATCTCGACGCTGAACGCGTTCCACGGCCGCACGCTGTTCACGGTGACCGCGGGCGGCCAGGCCAAGTACTCGTCGGGCTTCGGCCCGAGCCCGGCCGGCATCACGCACGTCCCGTACAACGACGTCGCCGCGCTGGAAGCCGCGTTCCGCGAGGAAGGCGGCGACGACGTCTGCGCCGTGATCCTCGAACCGATGCAGGGCGAAGGCGGCATGACGCCCGGCACGCCCGCGTTCCTGCAGGCGGCGCGACGCCTGTGCACCGAGCACCAGGCGCTGCTGATCCTCGACGAGATCCAGAGCGGCATGGGACGGACCGGCGCGCTGTTCTCGTACATGCAGAAGGGGGTCGTCCCCGACATCCTGACCTCCGCGAAGGGACTCGGCGGCGGGTTTCCCATCGGCGCGATGCTGACGACCGACGAGATCGCCGGCGCGTTCTCGGTCGGCGTCCACGGCACGACCTACGGCGGCAATCCGCTCGCGTGCGCGATCGCGGGCGCCGTGTTCGACATCGTCAACACCACCGAGGTGCTCGACGGCGTGAGGGCGCGGCACGCGCTCTTCATGGAGGGCCTGAAGGCGATCAACGCGCGCCGCCGCGTATTCCGCGACCTCCGCGGCGAGGGCGTGTGGCTCGGCTGCGAGCTCGACGACCCGTGGCGGGGCAAGGCCTTCCAGGTGATGCAGGGCGCGAGCGACGCGGGGTTGCTCGTGCTGATGGCCGGCCCCGACGTCGTGCGCCTCGCGCCTTCGCTCGTGATCTCGCTCGACGAGATCCTCGAGGGCCTCGCGCGCCTCGAGACCGCGCTCGACCGCGTGCTGACCTGAACGCGCGGCAATGTTCGTCGTCCGCCCCATCGCGCGCGACGACCTGCCGGCGGTCCTCGCGCTGTCCGAGCGCACGGGCACCGGACTGACGACGCTGCCCGCGAGCCGCGAGAGGCTCGCCGGGCGGATCGACCGGTCGATCGCGTCGTTCGCCGGCACCGCGCCGCGCGAGGACGCCTGCTACGTGTTCGTGCTGACCGAAGCCGCCCGCGGCGCCCCGGGAAGCCGCGTCGTCGGGATCGGCGCGATCGAAGCGGCCGTGGGCCTGAAGGAGCCCTGGTACAACTACCGCGTCGGCACGCTCGTGCACGCGTCGCGCGCGCTCGGCGTCTACACGGCGGTGCCGACGCTGTTCCTGTCGAACGACCACACCGGGCACACCGAGCTGTGCACGCTGTTCGTCGACCAGTCGTTCCGGCACGGCCGCAACGGCCCGCTGATCGCGAAGAGCCGGCTCCTGTTCATCGCCGAGTTCGCGGAGCGATTCGGCGAGAAGGTGATCGCCGAGTTGCGCGGCCGCCTCGACCGGAACGGCCGCTCGCCGTTCTGGGAGGGGCTCGGCCGCCACTTCTTCGCGATGGAGTATTCGACCGCCGACTACCTGACCGGCATCGGGCAGAAGTCGTTCATCGCCGAGCTGATGCCGAAGCACCCGGTCTACGTGAATCTTCTGCCGGCGGACGCGCGCGAGGCGATCGGCGCCGTGCACGCCGACACCGAGCCCGCCCGGCGGATGCTCGAGCAGGAGGGCTTCCGCTACGACGGCTCGGTCGACATCTTCGACGCGGGGCCGACCGTCGAGGCGTTCCGCGACGACATCGACGCGGTGCACCGCTCGCGCCTGCTGCCGGTGACGCTCGACGAGGTCGACCCGGTGCCCGACAACCCGGTCGCGGGAGTGCCGTGGCTCGTCTGCAACCGCAGCTTCGCCGGCTTTCGCGCGATCCTCGCGAACGCCCCGCGACGCGCAGACAGGCTCCCGCTGCAGCCCCACCAGGCCGCAGCGCTCGACGTCCGCGAGGGCGACCTCGCGCGCGCCGCGCCGCTTTCGCCGGCGGATCGCTGACGGGTTCGACCCCGCGCGATGGACATCGACTGCCAGTTCGACGGCCTCCCCGGCCCGACGCACAACTACTCGGGCATGTCGCGCGGCAACGTCGCGTCGGAACGGCACGCCGGCCGCACGTCGAACCCGCGCGAGGCGGCGCTGCAGGGACTCGCCAAGATGCGCGCGATCGCGTCGCGCGGGATCCCGCAGGCGGTGCTGCCGCCGCACGAGCGCCCGCACCTGCCGACGCTGCGCGCGCTCGGCTTCGCCGGAAGCGATGCCGACGTGCTCGCGCGGGCCTCGCGCGAGGCGCCGTCGCTGCTGTCCGCGAGCTCCTCGGCCGCGGCGATGTGGACCGCGAACGCCGCGACCGTCAGCCCCTCGTCGGACACCGCCGACGGCCGGGCGCATTTCACGCCGGCGAACCTCGCGTCGCTGCTGCACCGGTCGATCGAGGCGGCGACGACTGCACGCGTCCTTCGCGCGATCTTCGCCGACGCGCGCCACTTCGTCGTCCACGACCCCCTGCCCGCCGCCGCGCAGACCGGCGACGAGGGCGCCGCGAACCACACGAGGTTCTCGGGCCCGGACGAGCGGGGCCCGGGCGTCGAGCTGTTCGTGCACGGCCGCGGCGCGTACGACGGCGATGCGCCCGTGCCGCGCCGCTACCCGGCCCGCCAGACGCGCGAGGCCAGCGAGGCGGTCGCCCGCTGCCACGGTCTCGACCCCGCGCGCACCGTGCACGCGCAGCAGCACCCGGACGCGATCGACGCGGGCGTCTTCCACAACGACGTGATCGCGGTCGGCCAAGGCCGGACGCTGCTGGCGCACGAGCGCGCATGGACCGACACGCGACGCACGATCGGCGAGCTCGCTTCGCGCGTCGGCCGCGGGTTTCGCGCGGACGTCGTCGCGGAGGCCGAACTGTCCGTCGACGACGCGGTCGCGACCTACCTGTTCAACAGCCAGCTCGTCGAGAGGCCGGAGGGCGGGATCCTGCTCGTCGCCGCGGCGGACGTGCGCGAGCACCCGCGCGCCTCCGCGGTGCTCGACCGCTGGACGGCGCCGGGCGGGCCGGTGGCCGAGGCGCTCGTGCTCGACCTGCGCCAGAGCATGCGCAACGGCGGCGGGCCCGCGTGCCTGCGGCTGCGAGTCGCGCTCACGAAGGCGGAGCGTGCGGCGATCCGCCCGCGCGTCTTCCTCGACGACGCGCTGGCGAACGGACTCGACGCCTGGATACGCCGGAACTACCGCGATCGCCTGCTGCCGGCCGATCTCGCCGACCCGCAGCTCCTCGACGAGTCGCGGCGCGCGCTCGATCAGCTGACGCAACTCCTCGAGCTGCCTGCCGTCTACGAGTTCCAGCGCAGTCCGGGTTGAGTCGGCGCGCGCGACCGGCCGGCGTCCACTTCGCCGCGATCGCGCGCCGCGCGTGCGATGTGGTGCGCGTGCGAGCGATTCGCGTTCGCGCGGCCGCGCCGTCCGTCGGCGACGATTGACCTCGCGCGCGTTGCGCGACTAGACTTCGAGCAGGGTTCGGTGAGTTGATGCCGGATCCGGCTCCGCGAGACTCGGACAGGGAAGAGGGGCGGTCACTTCGGTGGCCGCCCTTCGCATTTCGGGACCCCGGACGCTCGCGTTCGCTCACGCTCCCGGCAACGCGCGCACGCTCCCCTCGACCGCCGCCAGCGCCGTCATGTTGACGATTCGCCGCACCGTCGACGACGGCGTCAGGATGTGCACGGCCGCCGCCGCGCCGAGCAGGATCGGCCCGACGGTGATCCCCTTGCCGCCCGTCATCTTGAGCACGTTGAACAGGATGTTGGCCGCGTCGAGGTTGGGCATCACGAGGATGTTGGCGGCCCCCTCGAGCGTCGAATCGGGCAGGAACGTGCGCCGGATCTCCTCCGAGAGCGCGGCGTCGCCGTGCATCTCGCCGTCGCACGGAACGTCGGGGCACGCGGCTGCGAAGAGCTCGCGCGCCCGGCGCATCCGGCGCGCGGAGGGCCGGTCGCTCGAGCCGAACATCGAGTGCGACAGGAAGGCGACCCTGGGCGGCATCCCGAACCGCCGCACCTCGACGGCCGCCATCGCGGCGATCTCGGAGAGCTGCTCGGCCGTCGGCTCCTCGTTGACGAACGTGTCGGTCACGAAGATCGTGTGCTCGGGGAGCATCAGCGCGTTCAGCGCGGCGTAGGTCGTCGCTCCCTGCCTGAGCCCGATGACGTCGCGGACGTGGCCCAGGTGAACGTCGAAGCGGCCCACGAGCCCGCACAGCATCGCGTCCGCGTCGCCGCGCCGGACCATCATCGCGCCGATCGTCGTCGTCGACCGGCGCAGCGCGGCCTTCGCCATGTCCGGCGTCACGCCGTGCCGGCCCATGAGCCGCTGGTAGTCGGTCCAGTACTCGCGGTAGCGCGCGTCGCTCTCCGGGTCGATCACGTCGACGTCGACGCCCGGCCGGAAACGCAGTCCGGCGCGCGCGACGCGCGCCGCGATCACCGCGGGGCGCCCTATCAGCACGGGCCGCGCGAGGCGTTCGTCGAGCACGACCTGGGCGGCGCGCAGCACCCGCTCGTCCTCGCCCTCGGCGTACGCGACGCGCTGCGCGCGGGCTCGCGCGCCCTCGAACACCGGCCGCATGAACATCGCCGTGTGCGCGACGAAGCGCGTGAGCGACTGGCGGTACCGGTCGATGTCCGCGATCGGCCGCACGGCGACGCCGGACTCCTGCGCCGCCCTGGCGACCGCCGGCGCGATGCGCAGGATCAGGCGCGCGTCGAACGGCTTCGGGATGATGTACTCGGGACCGAACGCGAGCTCCTGCCCCGCGTACGCCACGGCGACCTCGTCGCTGATCTCGGCCTTCGCGAGGGCGGCGATCTCGCGCACCGCGGCGAGTTTCATCGCCTCGGTGATCGCGGTGGCGCCCGCGTCGAGCGCGCCCCGGAAGATGTACGGGAAGCACAGGACGTTGTTGACCTGATTCGGGTAGTCGGACCGGCCGGTCGCCATGATGCAGTCGGGACGCACCGCCTTGGCGAGCTCGGGCCGGATCTCGGGCTCGGGATTGGCGAGCGCGAGGATGATCGGGCTCGG
>JAKLIE010000181.1 GCA_022709775.1 Pseudomonadota bacterium | reverse complement strand
GTCCCAAGGGTGCGGCGCCCCCCCGGGGGCAGCGGCCGAAGGCCGCTTCGGGGGCGACAACCCGCCCGCCGCCGCTGTCCGGCGTGCGGGTGCTCGATCTCTCGCGCGTGCTGGCGGGCCCCTGGGCGGGGCAGATGCTCGCGGACCTCGGCGCGGACGTCGTCAAGGTCGAGCGTCCCGGCGCCGGCGACGACACGCGGGCGTGGGGCCCCCCGTGGCTCAAGGACGCCGCGGGTCGCGACACCGGAGAATCCGCGTACTACCTGTGCGCCAACCGCAACAAGCGGTCGGTGACGGTCGATCTGGCGAAGCCCGAGGGGCAGACGATCGTCCGCCGGCTCGCGCTCGAGGCGGACGTGCTGCTCGAGAACTTCAAGCTGGGCGGGCTCGCGCAGTACCGGCTCGACTACGCGAGCCTCGCGCCCGACCACCCGCGCCTCGTGTACTGCTCGATCACCGGCTTCGGCCAGACGGGCCCCTACGCACCCCGCGCCGGCTACGACTTCCTGATCCAGGGGATGGGCGGGCTGATGAGCATCACCGGGCGCGCGGACGGCGAGGAGGGCGCCGGGCCGCAGAAGGTCGGCGTCGCGCTGACCGACATCCTGACCGGCCTCTACGCGACGATCGCCGTGCAGGCCGCCCTGGCC
Organism: Pseudomonadota bacterium; assembly: GCA_022709775.1. The sequence goes on along the minus strand of JAKLIE010000181.1, from coordinate 4,403 downwards.
GAACGCGAGCGCTCGGGCCTGGGCCAGCACATCGACCTCGCGCTGCTCGACGTGCAGGTCGCCTGCCTGGCGAACCAGGCGTCGAACTACCTTGCCGGCGGCGTCGTCCCGAAGCGCATGGGCAACGCGCACCCGAACATCGTCCCCTACCAGGACTTCCCGACGGCGGACGGCGACATGATCCTCGCGATCGGCAACGACGGGCAGTTCGCGAGGTTCTGCGAGGTCGCCGGCCATCGGGAATGGGCGGCCGACGCGCGCTTCGCGACCAACCCGCAGCGCGTCGCCCACCGGACGACGCTGATCCCGATGCTTCGGCAGGCGACGGTGACGCGCACGACGCGCGCGTGGGTCGACGCGCTCGAAGCGGCGGGCGTGCCATGCGGCCCGATCAACCGGCTGGACGAGGTGTTCGCCGATCCGCAGGTGGCAGCGCGGGGGTTGAGGATCGCGATGGCCCACCCGCTCGCCGGCGAGGTCCCGCTGGTCGGCAATCCGCTGCGGCTGTCGGGGTCGCCGGTCGACTACCGCAGCGCGCCGCCGACCCTGGGCGAGCACACCGGCGCAGTGCTCGGCGAATGGCTGGGGACGACGGGCGACGAACTGGAGGGGCTCCGCACGCGCGGCATCGTCTGATCGTGGTGCGCGGGTCAGGGCCCGGCGAACGCGCGCTCGATCACGAAGTCGCCCGGGGTCGACGTGTTGCCCTCCCGGAAGCCGCGCTCCTCGAGCCGGACCTTGAGGTCGCGCAGCATCTCGGGGCTGCCGCAGATCATCACGCGGTCGGAGTCGGGATCGAGCGGCTCGACCGCCAGGTCGGCGAAAAGCCTGCCGCTGTCGATCAGGTCGGGGATGCGTCCGCGATGCCGGAAGTCCTCGCGCGTCACCGTCGGATAGTAGTGGAGCTGGCTCGCGACCATGTCGCCCAGGAATTCGTGCGCGGGCAGGCGCTCGACGAGCAGGTCGTGGTAGGCGAGCTCGTCCGCGATCCGAACTCCGTGCACGAGGACGATCTGACCGAACTTCTCGTAGGTCGCCGGGTCGCGAACGATGCTCATGAAGGGCGCGAGGCCGGTGCCGGTCGCGAGCAGGTAGAGGCGCCTGCCGGGCAGCAGGTAGTCGATCACCAGTGTCCCGGTGGGCTTGCGCCCGACGATCACCGTGTCGCCGGGCCGGACGTGCTGCAGCCGCGAGGTGAGCGGGCCGCCGTCCACCTTGATGCTCAGGAACTCGAGGTGGTCCTCGTAGTTCGCGCTGGCGATGCTGTAGGCGCGCAGCAGCGGGCGGCCGTCGACGCGCAGGCCGATCATCGTGAAGTGGCCGTTCGAGAACCGCATCGCGGCGTCCCGGGTGGTCGTGAAGCTGAACAGCCGTTCGGTCCAGTGGTGGACCGAGAGGACGCGCTCCTCGTTGAAGGCGCTCATGCGGGGGGCGCGCCCCGGCGGGCCCGTCGCGGCGACCGCGACGGGCCGCCCGGCCGGCGCGGCGATGTAGCGGAAGCAACATGTTTCATTAAGCGCATGCTACACTCGCTCGGGCCGCGCGGCAAGGCGCCCGCCCCGAAGTGCCGGGGGATGCGCAGGCGCCCGCGCCGTGGCAGGATACCGCTTTCCGGGCCTTCGGGCCCGGTCCGTGTCGGTCGGTCTTACTCAACCGGGGAGTCAGGACGATGTCGCGATTGCCGTTCCGCAAGCTTTGCACCGCCGCCGCCGCCGCGGCCCTCGTCGCGATGGCGGCGCCCGCCGCCTCCCAGGGGACGATCAGGATCGGCGAGATCAACAGCTACAAGGCGCAGCCCGCCTTCCTCGAGCCGTACAAGAAGGGGATGCAGCTCGCCGTCGACGAGATCAACGCGAGCGGCGGCGTCAACGGCAAGCAGCTCGAACTCATCACGCGCGACGACAACGCGAACCCGGGCGACGCGGTGCGCCTTGCCGAGGAGCTCGTGTCGCGCGAGAAGGTCGACGTGCTCACGGGCTCGTTCCTGTCGCACATCGGGCTCGCGCTGACCGACTTCGCGAAACAGAAGAAGGTGTTCTTCCTCGCGGGCGAACCGCTCACCGACAAGATCGTCTGGCAGAACGGCAACCGGTACACGTTCCGCCTGCGTCCGTCGACCTACATGCAGGTCGCGATGCTGATGCCCGATGCGGTGGCGCTCAAGAAGAAGCGCTGGGCGATCGTCTACCCGAACTACGAGTACGGCCAGTCGGCCGCGGCCACGTTCAAGCAGCTGCTCAAGGCCGCGCAGCCCGACGTCGAGTTCGTCGCGGAGCAGGCGCCGCCGCTCGGCAAGGTCGACGCGGGCAGCGTCGTCCAGGCGCTCGCCGACGCGAAGCCGGACGCGGTCTTCAACGTGCTGTTCGGGGCGGATCTCTCGAAGTTCGTGCGCGAGGGCAACACGCGCGGCCTGTTCAAGGGACGCGAGGTGGTGAGCCTCCTGACCGGCGAGCCCGAGTACCTTGATCCGCTCAAGGACGAGGCGCCCAGCGGATGGATCGTGACCGGCTACCCGTGGTACGGGATCCAGACGCCCGAGCACAAGGCTTTCCTCGCGGCCTACCAGAAGGCGTTCAACGACTACCCGCGGCTGGGGTCGATCGTCGGCTACAGCGCGATCAAGTCGCTCGCCGCCGGCATGAAGAAGGCGAAGTCGACCGAGACCGAGAAGATGATCGCCGCGTTCTCCGGCCTCCAGGTCGGCACGCCGCTCGGGACGATCACCTACCGACCCGAGGACCACCAGTCGACGATGGGCGGCTACGTGGGCCGGACGAAGAACGAAGGCGGCAAGGGCGTGATGGTCGACTTCCGCTACATCGACGGCGCCAAGGTGCTGCCGCCGGGCGCCGAAGTGAAGAAGCTGCGGCCGGCCGACTGAGCTCCCTCGAACCGACCGTCGCGCCACGATGGACGCCCTGGCCAGCTTCGTCACGCAGCTCCTCAACGGGCTGGCCGGCGCGTCGTCGCTGTTCCTCGTCGCCGCGGGCCTGTCGCTGATCTTCGGCGTCACGCGGATCGTCAACTTCGCGCACGGTTCGTTCTACATGGTGGGGATCTACGTCGCGTACTCGGCGGTGGCGTGGATCGGGGAAGGCCCGGGCTACTGGCCGGCCCTGCTCGTCGCGGCGGTCGCGGTCGGCGTCGTCGGCGCGCTGGTCGAGATCCTGCTCCTGCGCCGCATCTACCACGCACCGGAGCTCTTCCAGCTGCTCGCGACGTTCGCGCTCGTGCTGGTGATCAAGGACGCGGCGCTGTGGCTGTGGGGGCCGGAGGAGCTGCTCGGGCCGCGGGCCCCCGGGCTCCGGGGGTCGGTGGCGATCCTCGGCCGCCAGTTCCCCGCGTACGACCTGTTCCTGATCGTCGTCGGTCCGCTCGTGCTCGGCCTGCTGTGGCTCCTGCTCACGCGCACCCGCTTCGGGACGCTCGTGCGCGCCGCGACGCAGGACCGGGAGATGGTCGGTGCGCTGGGCGTCAACCAGGCGTGGCTGTTCACCGCGGTGTTCGCCCTGGGCGCGATGCTCGCGGGCCTCGGCGGCGCGCTGCAGCTCCCGCGCGAGCCGGCGAACCTCGAGCTCGACCTCCACACGATCGGCGCGGCGTTCGTCGTCGTCGTGGTCGGCGGCATGGGATCGATCCCGGGCGCGTACGTGGCGGCGCTGCTGATCGCCGAGCTGAAGGCGATCTGCATCTGGCTCGGCGTGGTCGAGATCGCGGGCGTCGCGATCTCGTTCTCGAAGCTCACGCTCGTCGTCGAGTTCCTCGTGATGGCCGCCGTGCTGGTCGTGCGCCCCTGGGGTCTGCTCGGACGGCCGCAGGCGCCGCCGCGCCACGGGGGCGCGATCGAGGCGCCGTTGCGCGCACCCGACAGCCTCGCCAAGGCGGCCGCCGCGGCGCTCGTCCTCGCGCTCGTCGCGCTGCCGGCGCTCTCGTCGCAGTCGCCCTACGTCGTCGTGCTCGCCGTCGACATCCTGATCGCGGTGCTGTTCGCGACGAGCCTGCATTTCATCATGGGCCCGGCCGGCATGCACTCGTTCGGCCACGCCGCGTACTTCGGCCTGGGCGCCTACGCCGCGGCGATCCTGCTCAGGGCGACGGGCGCGCCGATGGAGGTCGCTCTCGTCGCCGCGCCGCTCGTCGCCGCAGCGGGGGCGCTCGTCGTCGGATGGTTCAGCGTCCGGTTGTCGGGCGTCTATCTTGCGATGCTCACGCTCGCGTTCGCGCAGATCGCCTGGGCGATCGTCTACCAGTGGGACGCCTTCACCGGCGGCAGCAACGGGCTCACCGGCGTATGGCCGTCCGCGTGGTTCGCCGACAAGCGCGCCTACTACGCGCTCACGCTCGCGCTGGTGCTCGGCGGCGTGTTCGCGCTCCGGCGCATCCTCCATGCGCCCTTCGGCTAC
>JAKLIE010000180.1 GCA_022709775.1 Pseudomonadota bacterium | reverse complement strand
TCGTGCCCAAGGGCACGTGCTCGACCATCACGACGCCCAGGGGCATGGGCTCGCTGATGCCGGTCAAGGCGTAGGACCGGGCACCTCCGATGGCCATCGCGCTTTCCGCCGGGCTCTCGCTCAAGCCGGCGCACTATGCCGACGCGCTCGCGTCGCCCGCGGACGCGCGATGGTTCGAGGTGCATCCCGAGAACTACTGCGTAGACGGCGGCCCGCGCCTCGCGTGGCTCGACGCCGTGCGCGCGCGCCATCCGCTGTCGCTCCACGGCGTGTCGCTGTCGCTCGCATCCGACGAACGGCCCGACGAGACACGTCTGGCGCGCCTCGTCGCGCTCGCGCGCCGCGTCGAGCCCGCGTTGATCTCCGAGCATCTCGCGTGGTCGTCGTGGCGCGGCGCGTATCTGCCGGATCTGCTCCCGTTCCCGCGAACGCGCGAGGCGCTCGATCGCATCGCGGCCAACGTGTCGATCGTCCAGGATGCGCTTAAGCGCGCCATCGCGATCGAGAACCCGTCGCAATACCTCGCCTTCGACGATCACGAGATCGACGAGATCGCGTTCCTGTCCGAGCTCGTCCGCCGCACCGGCTGCCGACTCCTCGTCGACGTCAACAACGTCTACGTGAGCGCGCGCAACCTCGGGCTCGACGCGGCGGCGATCGTCGACGCGTTCCCGGCCGACGCCGTCGCCGAGATCCATCTCGCCGGCCACAAGGCCGACCCGGGCTTAGGCGAGTCGCTCCTCGTCGACACGCACGACTCACCCGTCGCGCCCGCGGTCTGGGCGCTGTTCGCGCGACTCGTCGCGCGCATCGGACCGCGGCCCTCGCTGGTCGAGCGCGACGGCAACCTTCCGACCCATGCCGAGCTCGATGCGGAGCGCGCTCGTGCGGCAGCGCTCCTGTCCGCCGTCGGCGAGCGCGCCGCCGAGGCGATCGCATGAGCGCGCTCGGCCGCTTCCAGGACGCGTTCGCATGCGCGCTGCTCGCGGACGAGCCGTCGAGCGCCCCGGGCGCCGCTCCGCCGGACCTTTCGGCGCTCGTTCGCCAGCCGGCGTTTGCGGTCTACCGCAACACGGTGCTCGGCGGCCTTGTCGACGCGATCGTCGCGAACCATCCCGCGGCGGCGCGGCTCGTCGGCGACGAATGGCTTCGCGCCGCGGCCGCGGTGTTCGTGCGCTCGCATCCTCCGTCGCATCCGACGCTCGCCGACTACGGCGAAGGCTTCGACCGCTTCCTCGCCGGCTTCGGACCCGCCTCCGCGATGCCGTACCTGCCGCTCGTCGCGCGCCTCGACCGGGCGTGGACCGAGGCGCATGCCGCGCGCGACGATCCGGTCGTCGATCCCGCGTCGATGACGGCACTCGCGCCGGAGCGACTGGCCGATGCCCTGCTGGTGCCCCACGCGGCGTCGCGCTGGGTGCGGTCGGACGAGCATCCGATCCACGCGCTCTGGACACGCAGCCGCGATCCGGACGGCGGGAACGACCTGGCCGACGTCGCGTGGCGCGGGGAAGGCGTGCTGGTCACCCGGCCGATCGACGCCGTGCGGTGGATCGGGATCGGCCCGGCGCACTGCGCGTTCCTCGACGCCTGCGCGGCAGGGCGCCCGCTCGCAGAAGCGGCGGGCGGCGCGCTCGACGCCGACGGCAGCACCGATCTCGCGCGGCTGATGGCCGATCTGCTCGACGCGGGCGCGTTTGCGCGCCTGTCGGTCGCACACGGCTCCGCGCCCGTCGCGCCGACGACGTTCCCCTGAAGACGAGGACCCCCGATGAATCCCGCCCCGACGATCGCCACGCTTACCCTCTCGACACCGCACCGCTTGCGCGACGCATGGAACCGCCTCGCCGACCGCATCGGCGCACGGATGGGCGACGGGGCGCTCGCGCTCGTCGCGCGGATCTCGATCGCCGCGATCTTCCTGCAGTCGGGCCGCACGAAGGTCGAGGGCTGGATCGACGTCACGCCCTCGGCGATCGAGCTGTTCCGTTCCGAGTACAGGCTGCCGGTCGTCCCGCCCGAGGTCGCCGCGCATCTCGCGGCGTGGTCCGAGCACCTGTTCCCGGCGTTGCTCGTCGTCGGGCTGTTCACGCGCGGCTCCGCGCTCGCGCTCCTCGGCATGACCGCCGTGATCCAGGTCTTCGTCTACCCCGACGCGTGGCCTACGCACCTGTCGTGGGCGGGTCTGCTGCTGCTGATCGCCGCGCGCGGCGCGGGGACGCTGTCGCTCGATCGCGCGCTCGGCATCCGTTGACGCCTGGCGAACGCCCGCGGGGCGGCAGGAGTAGCCTAGGGGCCCCTCACTCCGCGAGTCCGCCCATGCCGCGCAGCATCCTCGACGAGTCCCGCATCCACCCCGCGATCCGCGAGCGCGTCGCGCACCACCACGAGAGCATCGTCCGCGAGGTGCAGCAGGCGATCGCGGACAACGCCGTCGTCGTCGTGGGCATGGGGCAGAATCCGTTCCCGAGGCTCGCGCGGAGGGCGCTCGACAAGGCGGGCGTGCCGTACAGATACCTCCGGTACGGCAGCTACGCTAGCTCGTGGCGGCGGCGCAATGCCCTCAAGATGTGGACCGGCTGGCCCACGTTCCCGATGGTGTTCGTGAACGGCACGCTCGTCGGCGGCGCCGACGACCTCAAAGCACTCGTCGCGAGCGGCGAGCTGAAGCGCATGCTGGCGGCGCGGAGCGCCTAGCGCCTGGCTCCATTCGCCGCATCCGTGTCCGGCGCGCGCATGCCGGCCAGCGGCTGCGCCATCGACACGCTCGGAGCGGGAACGAGCTCCGTCGCCCCCGGCGGCCAGCTCATGCCGACGATCAAGGGTGCGGCGACGAACAGCGCGAGCCCCGCCGCCGCGGCCGCGACGAGGGCGGCTTTCGCGAGCTGCCCGGCAACGCGCGCGAGGCGATGCGGGCGGCTGTCGGGCGGCGTAAGGTCGGAGCGTAGCGTCATCGTCGGCATCGTCGATCGCGCAAGCAGCCGGCGATGGGATGAAGCTTCGCACCCGCGCAGGACCGGCGCTGCGGACGAATCCCCATGGGCACGCGGAAGATTCGCGTGTCGCGGCGCTCATGGCTCGGCCAGGAACGCGCCGATCTCGCGCCAGTACGCGGCGTGCTCCTGCATGTCGTTGTGACTGGCGCGAGGCAGCTCGAGCCACCGCTTCGGCCCGCCCCAGGCGGCGTGGAGGCTGCTCGAGCGTTCGACCGGGATGACCTCGTCGCCGCCCGCGACGACCGCGAGCATCGGGGTGCGCAGCGCGGGAGCGTGCGACTTCGCGTCGTAGCGGTCTGCGATCACCGCGCGCACGAGCGCGGACGGGAAGTAGTGCGCGCCGACCGCCTCGATGCTGTCGTAAGGCGAGACGAGCACGACGCGATCGACCGGTCGCTGCGCCGCGAGCCGCACCGCGACGCCGGTGCCGAGGCTGCGACCCATCGAGGCGATGCCGCCTCGAACGTCCGGACGCGCGGACAACGCGTCGAAGAGCGCCGTCGCGTCGCCGGCGAGCGCCTCCTCGGCTGGCTTGCCGCCGCTCTCGCCGAAACCGCGGTAGTTCATCAGCGCCACGGCGCGGCCGCCGAAGCGATCGGCGTGCGCGACGAGCCACGACACTTCCTCGGCATTGCCGCCGAAGTAGGCGACGGCGCGTGCGGGCGTGTCCGGCGGCACGACGAGCCATCCGCGAACCGTCACGCCGCCGGGACGCTCGAGCGCGACCGGCTCGGCGCGCCAGCCGGCCGGCGGCGCCGGGACGGAAGCTGCCGGCGGCTGCGCGTGGAACAGGAGCGCGTTCTGGAGCGGACGGCAGCCGGTCAGCATCGCGAGCGCCGCGACGCCGGCGACGGCAAGGGCACGGAGCGCTCGCAATGCCATCGGCGGTCGGCGCGATCGGGTCGAAACGGGCAGCCATCGTACCGGCCTCCGCGGCAGCGGCACAACCGCCGGACACCGCGCCGGCGGCGCGGCCGACGGCCGGGGATCGTCGGCGCCTTCCTGCCGTGGCAACATCGCCGTCTCGCCCGCCCCCGGGGGGCCGGGCGCAACGGTCAAGGGAGGATCGATGTCTGGCGGAGCACCTTCGGGAATGGGCGGCGAGCCGTTCGAGCGCCGGCTCGCGACGATCCTGATGGCCGACATCGTCGGCTACAGCCGGATGATGGAGGCGAACGAGGAGCGCACGCTGCGCGTCTTCCGCGGCCACCGCGAGATCTTCGACGCGATGCTAGCGCAGCATCGCGGCCGCATCTTCAACACCGCGGGCGACGCCGTGCTCGCCGAGTTCCCCAGCGCGGTCGATGCGGTGCGCTGCGCCACCGAGATCCAGTCGGCGCTGCGCACGCGCAACGACCACCTCGCGCCCGACGAGCGCATGCAGTTCCGCATCGGCGTCAACCTCGGCGACGTGATCGTGCAGGGCACCGACCTGCTCGGCGACGGCGTCAACGTCGCCGCGCGCATCCAGACGGCGGCCGAGCCCGGCGGCGTCTGCGTGTCCGGAAGCGTCTACGACCAGATCCGCAACAAGCTCTCGCTCGATTTCCACCCGATGGGCGAGCGCACGTTCAAGAACATCACGCAGCCGGTGCGCGTGTTCTCGATCGGGGAAGACGCGGGCATCGACGCGCCGCACGCGGGCGCACGGGCGTCGCCGCCTGCCGTCGCCGCGACGGGCGGGCCGGCGCGCTCGCGCCCGGTCGCGGCGATCGTCGGCATCGTCGCGGCGATCATGATCGCGGCCGCCGCGGGGTGGTGGTACGTGCAGGACCGCGAGGCGAAGGCCGTGGAGGCCGCGCGCGCCGCGGAGGCGAGGAAGGCGGCCGAGCAGCGGGCGGCGGACGAAGGCGCGAAGCGCAAGGCCGAAGAGGAGGCCGCCGCACGCATCGCCGCCGAGCGCGAAGCGAAGCTCAAGGCCGAGCTCGACGCCGCGCAGCGCGAAGCGGCGGAGGCGCGGAAGCGGGAGGCTTCGGCGCGCGTCGCGGCCGCCGCGCCGCCCAGGGCGATGGACGAGCGCAAGGCGCCGCCGGCCGCTGCAGCCGTGGCGGCCGCGAAGA
>JAKLIE010000018.1 GCA_022709775.1 Pseudomonadota bacterium | reverse complement strand
CAACGGCTGCGGCAAGTCGAACGTCATCGACGCCGTCCGCTGGGTGCTCGGCGAGTCGAAGGCCTCGGCGCTGCGCGGCGAGTCGATGCAGGACGTCATCTTCAATGGTGCGGGCGACCGCAAGCCGGTCGGCCGCGCGTCGGTCGAGCTCGCCTTCGACAACAGCGCGGGACGCATCGGCGGGCAGTGGGGTCAGTACGCCGAGCTGTCGATCAAGCGCGTCCTGACGCGCGACGGCGACAGCTCGTACTACATCAACAACATCCCCGTCCGGCGCCGCGACATCTACGACCTGTTCCTCGGCACGGGTCTCGGGCCGCGCGCCTACGCGATCATCGAGCAGGGCATGATCTCGCGCGTCATCGAAGCGAAGCCCGAGGAGCTCCGGGTGTTCCTCGAGGAGGCCGCGGGCGTCTCGAAATACCGCGAGCGGCGCAAGGAGACCGAGGGCCGGATCTCGGACACGCGCGAGAACCTGTCGCGCGTCGAGGACATCCGCACCGAGCTCGGCGGCCAGCTCGAGCGCCTCGAGCACCAGGCGAAGGTCGCCGCCGACTACCGCGAGATGGAGGCGCGCCTGAAGCAGGCTCAGCACCTGTCGTGGTTCGCCAGGCAGCAGGAGGCGGTCCGCGCCCGCGAGCGCGCGGCGACCGAGCTCGCCGAGGTCACGACGGGGCTCGAGGCGCTGCAGGCGGAGCTGCGGGGCGCCGAATCCGGGCTCGAGACGCTGCGCCGCGACCACTACGCGGCCGGCGACGCGTTGCACGAGCGCCAGGGCGCGTTCTACGCGGCCAACGCCGAAGTGACGCGCCTCGAGCAGCAGCTCGCTTTCGCGCGCGATTCGGAGAGCCGCATCGGCGAGCAGGTCGCGGAGCTCACCGCGCAACTCGCCGCGCTCGGGAGCCAGGCGACGACGCTCGACGCCGACCGCGGCGAACTGGAGAAGTCGCTCGAGGAGGCGATCTCCGCGCGCGAGCGCGCCGCCGAGGACGAGCGGGCGGCGCACGGCGGCATGCCCGCGCTGGACCACGCGGTGGCCGAAGCGGCGAAGACGCTGGCCGACGTGCAGCAGCGCATCACCGAGATCGAGCAGAACGTGCGCGTCGCCGAGACGCGGCGCGACAGCGTCGGACGCATGCTCGCGCAGCTCGGCGACCGGCGGAAACGCGTCGCGGCCGAGATCGCCGCGCTGCCCGGAACCGACAGCGATCCGATCCGCGAGGTCGAGGAGCAGCTCGAGCAGGAGAACGCCGACCTCGCCGGCAAGCAGACGTCGCTGGAAGCGCTGCAGGTGGCCGTGCAGGCGATGCAGGAGCAGGCGCGCGATGCCGGGGCCGCCTGGCAACGCGAGAGCCGGGCGCTCGCCGACCTGGAGGCGCGCGCCCAGGCGCTGGCCGCCCTGCAGTCGAAGGTCGGCCACGGCAAGGACCGCGACGGCTGGCTCGAGCGCGTCGGGCTCGCGAAGGCCACGCACCTCTACACGGCGCTCGACGTCGCCTCCGGATGGAACGACGCGCTCGAGGCGGTGCTTCGCGAGCGGCTCGAGGCGCTGGAGGTTCCGACGCTCGACCGGGCGCTCGACTGGGAAGCGCCGGAGGCGACGCCGCCGGTGCGCCTCGCCGTCTACGCGGCGGCGCCGGCGCGCCACGGCCCCTCGACGGCGGGCGACGCGCTGCTCGCGAGAGTCAGGATCAAGCGGACGGAAGTCTCTCGCCTGGTCGCCGACGCGCTTCACGGCGTGCGCTGCCGCGACACGCTCGCCCATGCGCTGGCCGACCGCGAGGCGCTTGCCGAAGGCGAGACGTTCGTCACGCCGGCGGGGCACCTCGTGACCGCGCAGTGCGTCACGATGTTCCGTCCGGACGGCGAGCTGCACGGGGTACTCGCGCGTCAGGCCGAGCTCGAGGATCTCGAAGGCCGGCTGGGGTCGGTGCGGGAAGCCGCGGCCGCCGCGCGCGCCGCGCTGGACGCCGCCGAGCTCGAGCAGAAGGCGAATCAGCAGGCATGGCACCTGGAGACGCAGTCGCTCGCGTCGCAGCAGCGGCGCTGCCACGAGCTGGAGCTCGAGCTGCAGCAGTTGAGGCAGGCGGCCGAGGCGAACCAGAAGCGGCGGGCCGAGCTCGCCCGCGACGACGCGGATCTGGTGAACGCGATCGCGCAGGAAGAGGCGCAGCGGGCCGCGATCCTCCGCGAGATCGCCGACATGCAATCGGGCCTGCACGACCGGCTCGCGGCGCGCGAATCCGCGCGTACGGTGCGCAACGAACACGAGGTCGCGCTCGCGCGCGGCCGCGAGCGGCTGCGCGCGACCGAGCGGGCCACGCAGGAGGCCGCGTTCGCGGAGCGCAGTGCGCGCGATCGCATCGCCGACCTCGAGCGCCGGCGCGAGAGCCTCGCGGCGCAGGTCGTGCAGCAGGAGACGCTGCTCGCGCGGCTCTCGGGCGAACGCGACGCGATCGACTGGACGCCGGTCGAGGAGGCGCTGCAGCGGCAGCTCACCGCGCGCGCGGAAGCCGAGCAGGCGCTCGCCGCGGCGCGGGACCGGGTCGAGAGCCTGGGCGCCGAGCTCCGGGCGGCCGAGGAGGCGCGGCTCGCGCGCGAACAGGCCCTCGAACCGGCGCGGACGCGGATCCAGGAGATGCAGCTCAAGGTGCAGGCGGCCTCGCTCGCCGAGGCGCAGTTCGCCGAGCAGCTCGCCGAGGCGCAGGCGGACCTCGCGGGACTGCCGGAGGCGCTGAAGGCCTGGGGCCGCGCATCGACACTGCCCGGCGAGATCAACCGCCTCACCGCGGCGATCGCCGAGCTGGGCGCGGTCAACCTCGCGGCGCTCGACGAGCTCACGCAGGCGCGCGAGCGGAAGGACTACCTCGACCGCCAGGCGGCCGATCTGACCGAGGCGATGACGACGCTCGAGACCGCGATCCGGCAGATCGACCGGGAGTCGCGCCAGCTTCTCCAGCAGACGTTCGACATCGTGAACGCGAACTTCGGCAAGCTGTTCCCGGCGCTGTTCGGCGGGGGGCAGGCGAAGCTCCTCCTGACGGGCGAGGAAATCCTCGACTCCGGCGTGCAGGTGATCGCGCAGCCGCCGGGCAAACGCAACGCGTCGATCCACCTGCTGTCGGGCGGCGAGAAGGCGCTCACGGCGACCTCGCTCGTGTTCGCGCTGTTCCAGATCAACCCCGCGCCGTTCTGCCTGCTGGACGAGGTCGACGCGCCGCTCGACGATCCGAACACCGAGCGCTTCTGCAGGCTCGTGCGCGAGATGTCGGCGGAAACGCAGTTCCTGTTCATCTCCCACAACAAGATCACGATGGAGCTCGCGAACCAGCTCATCGGGATCACGATGCAGGAGCCGGGCGTTTCGCGTGTCGTCGCGGTCGACATCGCCGAGGCGATCGACCTGGCCACGAGCGCCCCGAAGGCCGCGTGAGCGCGTGAGCGCCGCGGGGCCGCTCCGAGGCGACGGCGAACGTCGGGCCGCCCCGGGTTCGCCCGTCCCGCCGGAGAGATGCGCACGTCGTCCGCGCTGCGGGGAAGGTCGCGTCTCCCGCTCTCGGGGGGAGATTCGCGACGCTCGCGCGGCGACGAGCCCGGAAGCGCGGCTTCCAGCGTCCGGATTATCGCGCTGGCCGGGGCTATAATCGGGCCAGCCTGCGACGTCGACTCCCATGCGGCTCACCACGCTCCAGACCGGACTCATCATCGCGGGCGTCCTGCTCGTCGCGGGCGTGCTCGTCTACAACTGGTGGCAGGAGCGACGCGTCCGCCGGCGCATCGAAGGCGCCTTCCGGCCGCAAGCCGACTCGTCCGGTGCCCGGTCCGCGACGCGCGGAGATTCGCGCGTCGAGCCCACGCTCGGCGTCGCCGCTTCCGGCGGCCACGCCACCGATGGCGGGAACGCGGTGCCCGACGAAGCGCCCTTCGGCGTGCCGATGGACGAGGTCGGGACGCTGGATGGCGCCGACACCGGCATGCAGGACGCGGTGCTGCCCCCGACCGGTCCCGTGACGCGCAGCGCGATGGCGGATTCCATGCCTCCTCAGGGCACGCAGCCGCAGCCCGACCCCGAGATCGAGTGCGTCGTGACGCTGCAACCCGTCCGGCCGATCGTCGCGGGGGCGCTCGCCGCCGGACTGCACGCGCGTCTGGGCAAGCCGCTGCGTTGGTTCGGGCGGCGCGATCGTGACGCTCCGTGGCAACGCATCACCGGGGAGGCGCCGGGCGAGTTCGGCGAGGTGGCGGCGTGCCTGCTCCTCGCGGACCGCAACGGCGCGGCCGGCCGGGCGCAGATCGAGACGTTTCATCGACTGATCGCGGAGATCGCGCCGACGCTGCCGGCGGCGTGGCTCGCCGCGCCGGTCGACGAGGAAGCGTTGCGCGCGGAAGAGCTCGACCGCCTCTGCGCCGAGCTCGACATGCAGATCGGGCTGACGATCCAGAAGCCCGACGGCACGACGATCCCCGGCACGCGGTTGCGCGGCGTCGCGGAGGCGGCCGGCTTCAGGCTCGCGCCCTCCGGGCGCTTCGAGTGGGTGCAGGAGGAGACCGGCGCGGTCCTCTATTCGCTGCAGAACGCGAGAGGCGATCCCTTCAGCGCGGAGTCGCTGCGGATCGCCGCGGTCCCCGGCGTCGTCCTGGTGCTCGACGTGCCCCGCGTCGGGGATCCGCCGAAGGCGTTCGACCAGCTGAAGCTGGCCGCGAAGCGCATGGCGCACACGCTGGGCGGCGAGCTCGTCGACGACAACCAGCGTCCGCTCACCGACACCGCGCTCGCCGCGATCCGCTCGCAGGTCGTGGGGGCGAGCGAGCTCCTCGTGCGCGCGCAGATCGAGCCCGGCAGCCCCCGCGCGCACAAGCTGTTCTCGGCGTAGGGGACCATGCCGGCCGCGCGCTCGGCAACGCCTCGCGGTGCGACCGCGGCGGCACGGCGCGTCGAGGCGCTCCGTGCGTCGATCCGCGACGCCGACTACAGGTATTACGTCCTGGATGCGCCGGACGTCTCGGACGCCGAGTACGACGCGTGGATGCGCGAGCTCGCCGAGCTCGAGGCCGCGCATCCCGAGCTCGCGTCGTCCGATTCGCCCACCCAGCGCGTGGGCGGCGCCCCATCCGATGCATTCGAGTCGGTCACGCACCGGCTGCCGATGCTCTCGCTCAACAACGCGTTCTCGGACCCCGAGGTCGAGGCGTTCGACCGCCGCGTCCGCGACGCGCTGGGCATCGAGATCGTGCGTTACGCGTGCGAGCCGAAGTTCGACGGGCTCGCGATCAGCCTCGTCTACGAAGGCGGTCATCTCGCGGTGGGGGCGACGCGCGGCGACGGCACGACCGGCGAGAACGTGACGGCGAACCTCCGCACGATCGGCGCGATCCCGCTCGCGCTTCCGGACGGGGCGCCGCCGCGCCTCGAAGTGCGCGGCGAGGTCGTCATGCTGAAGCGCGACTTCGAGCGCCTGAATGCCGCGCAGGCCGCTAGGAACGAGAAGACGTTCGCCAATCCGCGCAACGCCGCGGCGGGCAGCCTGCGTCAGCTCGACCCGAAGGTGACGGCCTCGCGACGGCTCACCTTCCTGGCCTACGGCATCGGCGAGGTCGAGTGGGGTCGGATGTCGCCGCCTGCGACCCACTCGGCGCTGATGGACTGGCTCGTTTCGCTGCGCTTCCCGGTGACGCGGGAGCGCTCGCTGGCGGCCGGGCTCGCCGGCATCGTCGGCTACTACCGGCGCCTTGGCGAGCGGCGTTCGTCGCTGCCGTTCGAGATCGACGGCGTCGTCTACAAGGTCGACGATCTCGCGCAGCAGCACGCGCTGGGCTTCGTGTCGCGCGCGCCGCGGTTCGCGATCGCGCACAAGTTCCCGGCCGAGGAGCTGCCCACCGAAGTGATGGGGATCGACGTGCAGGTCGGACGCACCGGCGCGATCACGCCGGTCGCGCGCCTGAAGCCGGTCTTCGTCGGCGGCGTGACGGTGACCAACGCCACGCTGCACAACGAGGACGAGGTGCGCCGGAAGGACGTGCGCGTCGGCGACACCGTCATCGTGCGCCGGGCGGGCGACGTGATCCCCGAAGTCGTGCGCGTGCTCGTCGAGCGGCGCCCGGAAGGGACCCGCCCCTTCGCGATGCCCTCTTCGTGCCCGGAATGCGGGTCCGCGGTCGTGCGCCTCGAAGGCGAGGCGATCGCGCGCTGCACCGGCGGGCTCATCTGCCCGGCGCAGCGCAGGGCTTCGCTCCTGCACTTCGCGGGACGCCGGGCGATGGACATCGAGGGACTGGGCGAGAAGCTCGTCGACCAGCTCGTGGACGGCGGCGTCGTCCGCACGCCGGCCGATCTCTACACGCTGGGGGTCGCCAAGCTGGCGGCGCTCGAGCGCATGGCCGACAGGAGCGCCGGCAACGTCGTCGCCGCGATCGAGAAGAGCAAGTCGACGACGCTGCAGCGCTTCGTGTTCGCGCTCGGCATCCGGCACGTCGGCGAGGCGACCGCGCGCGACCTCGCCCGGCACTTCGGCGGGCTCGACGCGCTGATGGAGGCGGACCAGCCCGCGCTCCTCGAGGTGCGCGACGTCGGCCCGGTGCTCGCCGAGAGCGTCGCCCGCTTCTTCGCCGAGTCGCACAATCGCGAGGTGATCGAGCGGCTGCGCGCCGCGGGCATCCGCTGGCCCGAGCACCCGCCGGCGCCAAGCTCGGCCGGGGGCCCGCTCGCGGGGCTGACGCTGGTGCTGACCGGCACGCTGCCGACGCTCGCGCGCGACGAGGCGAAGGCGATGATCGAGGCGGCCGGCGGCAAGGCCGCAGGCAGCGTTTCGGCGAAGACCGACTACGTCGTCGCCGGCGCCGATGCCGGCAGCAAGCTCGCGAAGGCCCGGGGGCTCGGCATCCCGGTGCTCGACGAGGACGCATTGAAGGACTTGATTGCAGGGAAGGGTGCGCGATGAGAAAGATCCGGAAGGCGGTGTTTCCCGTGGCGGGGCTGGGCAGCCGGTTCCTGCCGGCGACCAAGGCGAGCCCCAAGGAGATGCTGCCGATCGTCGACAAGCCGCTGATCCAGTTCGCGGTCGAGGAGGCGGCGGCCGCGGGGATCACCGACATGATCTTCATCACCGGTCGCAACAAGCGCGCGATCGAGGACCACTTCGACAAGGCCTACGAGCTCGAGACCGAGCTCGCGCTGCGCAACAAGACGGCACTGCTCGAGACCGTGCAGTCCGCGACCCCTGCGGGCATCAACTGCATCTACATCCGCCAGACCGAGGCGCTGGGGCTGGGCCACGCGGTGCTGTGCGCCGAGCACGTGATCGACGACGAGCCGTTCGCCGTGCTGCTCGCCGACGACCTGATCGATGCGCGCGTGCCGGTGATGAAGCAGATGGCCGACGTGGCCGCGCGCGAGGAGTCGTCGGTCATCGGCGTGATGACGATCCTGCCCGAGGAGACGGGGAAGTACGGCGTGGTCGAGGCGGGGGCGCTGTCGGGGGGCTTCGCGCCGGTGCGGCGCATCGTCGAGAAGCCGAAGCCGGGAACGACGACCTCGCGCCTCGGCGTCGTCGGCCGGTACGTGCTGTCGCCGCGCATCTTCCACCACCTGCGCACGATGGCGCCGGGTGCCGGCGGCGAGATCCAGCTCACCGACGGCATCGCGCGTCTCGTCGACGACGAGAAAGTGCTCGCGTATGCCTTCGACGGGCGCCGCTACGACTGCGGCAACAAGCTGGGCTACCTCGAGGCGATGGTCGACTTCGGGCTGAAGCACCCGGAAACCGGCGCGGGGTTCGCGAACTACCTGCGGCAACGGGGACTGGCGGGCGGCAGACCATGACGCTCAACGAGCTGCGCTACGTCGTCGCGGTCGCCCAGGAGAGGAGCTTCGGGCGCGCGGCGGCGAAGTGCTTCGTGAGCCAGCCCGCGCTTTCGGTGGCGATCCAGAAGCTCGAGGAGGAGCTCGGCGCGCAGCTGTTCGAGCGCGGCAAGTCGGAGGTCAGCGTCACGCCGGTGGGCGAGAGGGTGGTGGAACAGGCGCAGCTCGTGCTCGAGGAAGCCGCGCGCATCCGCGAGCTCGCGCGGGCCGGGCGCAACCAGCTCGTCGGCCCGCTCAAGCTCGGCGTCATCTACACCGTCGCGCCCTACCTGCTCCCCGACCTGATTCCGGCGCTGCACGTGCGCGCGCCCGAGATGCCGCTCGAGCTGGAGGAGAACCTGACCGAGGTGCTGGAGGCCGAGCTCAAGAGCGGTCGGCTCGACGCGGCGATCATCGCGCTTCCGTTCGCCCCGCCGGGCGTCGCGACCGTCTTCCTCTACGAGGAGCCGTTCCAGGTGGTCGTCCCGTCCGGGCACAAGTGGGCGAAGCGGAAGGCGGTCCGCCCGGACGAGCTCGTGGGCGAGCATGCGATCCTGCTCAACGTCGGCCACTGCTTCCGCGACCAGGTGCTCGACGCCTGCCCGGAGCTCAATCGCCAGGACGTGCCTACCGCCCGGACCAACTCGCTCGAGACCGTGCGCAACATGGTCGCCTCGGGTCTGGGCGTGTCGGTGCTGCCGCGCGACGCGCTCACGCCCAAGTACCACAGCAGCCTCGTCGTGCCGGTGCCGTTCGCGAAACCCGCGCCGTCGCGCCGCGTCGCGCTCGCCTACCGAAAGAGCTTTCCCCGCCCGCAGGCGATCGAGGCGCTGCGCACGGCGGTCGCGGAAGTGCGTCCGCCGGCGGCGCGGTCGGCAGCACGTTCCTGACCCGACGATCCGCAGGGCCGAACGGGCCGCGCGCGTCAGCCGGACCCGTTGACTATCGCGGCGGCCTCCGACAGCGAGCCGACGACGAACGCGGGCGCGGCAGCGTGGCGGTCGACCGGGGCTTCGGCACGGTTGACCCAGATGGCGGTGAGCCCGAAGGTCTGCGCGCCTGCCGCGTCCCACGCATTGGCCGAGGCGAACGCGATCGACCGCGGGTCGACGCCGAGCCGGTCGGCGGCCAGCGCGTAGACCGCCGGCGCCGGCTTGTAGACGTTCGCTTCGTCCACGGAGATCACGCCGTCGATCACCGGAGCGAGCCCCGAACCGACGACCAGCGGGTCGAGCATGTCGCGCGTGCCGTTCGACAGGATCCATCGGGGGCGCGCGATCGAGGCGAGCGCGGCATAGGCGTCCGGGTACGCCGGGAGTCGCAGGTATTCGGCGGCGAGCGCCGCCCGCGCATCGGCATCGAGCGGCAGCACCAGGGCCGCGGCCGCGTAGTCGAGCGCCATTGCGGTGACGTCGCGGAAGTCCGGGCGCGCGTAGCCGGGCGCGGCCATCAGGCTCGCGAGCCACGTGTACTCGAGTTGCTTGGCGCGCCAGAGCTTCGCGAGGTCCGCGCCGTGCGTGGGCGCGAGCGCGTCCGCCGCGGACGCGACGCCGCCGACGTCGAAGAGCGTCCCGTAGGCGTCGAAAACGCAGGCGGCGAAGCGGGAACGGGGCATGGGAGATGAAATCGGGCGACGGTCGGCCGCGAACAGGAGCGTCGCGACGTGCGAGACAAGGAGCGATCTTCCGATCCTCCGCTGCCGCGCGTCCAAAAAAAAAGGGGTTACGCTTTGCGCATAACCCCTTGGTTCGATGTGGTGGGCATTGCTGGGTTCGAACCAGCGACCCCTGCCGTGTGAAGGCAGTGCTCTACCACTGAGCTAAACGCCCCGCGAACCCAGACAGGAGCGCCAATTAGAGCACAAGGGGGAGGTCGAGTAAACGGCCCGATTGGGCAAAGCCCGGTTCTCCCCGACCATACGCACCAAACAGGTGCGTATGGTCGCCCCAAATCAGGGCAATCGGTATCCGGCAGGCGTGGTACAAGTGCTAAGCCACGGTTTTCCGGAGGTTTTGCCGGTGGCTTGCCGCTTGCTACTGGAATCCGATCCTGTCCGATCCTTGCCGATGCCCACCGCCCCCTACGACGAAATGACCGCCCCGGACGGGACGGTGAGGCCGCATTACCGGGCCGTTGCGGACTGGCTGACGCGCACGCCGTCGTCCCGCGTGGCGCAGAAACGGGAGGAGGCGGAGCGCGCGTTCCACCGTCTCGGCATCACCTTCGCGGTCGCCGGCGAGGACACCGGGACCGAGCGCCTGATTCCGTTCGACCTGATACCGAGGATCATCGCGGCCGACGAATGGAGCGTCCTCGAGCGCGGACTCCTGCAGCGCGTGCGGGCGCTCAACGCGTTTCTCGACGACATCTACCACGACCAGCGGATCCTGAACGGCGGCCCGGTGGCCGCGGATCGCGTGCTGTCGAACACCCAGTACCGCGCGGAGATGCGCGGCGTGGACGTGCCCGGGCGCATCTACGCGCACGTGGCGGGCGTCGACGTCGTACGCGCGGGCGAGGGCGAGTTCTACGTGCTGGAGGACAACCTGCGCGTGCCGTCGGGCGTGTCGTACATGCTCGAGAACCGCAAGATGATGATGCGGCTGCTGCCGGAGCTCTTCGCCGCGCAGTCGGTCAGGCCGGTCCACCGCTACCCGGACGTCCTGCTGGACAACCTGCGCGGGCTCGTGCCGGACCACGTCGACCCGACCGTGGCGGTCCTGACGCCCGGACCATGGAACTCGGCGTACTTCGAGCACACGTTCCTCGCGCAGCAGATGGGGGTCGAGCTGGTCGAGGGGCAGGATCTGTTCGTCAGGGACGATCAGGTCTTCATGCGCACGACCCAGGGGCCGCGTCGCGTGGATGTGATCTATCGTCGGGTGGATGACGACTTTCTTGATCCGAAGTACTTCCGCAAGGATTCCATGCTGGGCGTACCGGGTCTG
>JAKLIE010000179.1 GCA_022709775.1 Pseudomonadota bacterium | reverse complement strand
TCTCGGTCGCGATGAAGTTGAGCCACTCGTTCAACCGGTAGCGCTCGATCGTCGCCACCTCGGGCGCGAGCGCGCCCGGCTTGCGGTCGGCGATGATCTGCAGCAGCACGGCGACCTCCGCGAACCTGCTGCCGTCGTCGAGCCCGAGTACCGGCACGTAGCCTTTCGGGTTCACCGCGTGGTAGTCGGTGCCGTCGGGCAGCGTGTGCGTCTTCAGGTCGACGCGGATCGTGTCGGCGGCGATGCCGGCCTCGACGAGTGCGATGTGGGGGGCGAGCGAGCAGGCGCCGGGGGCGTAGTAGAGCTTCATCGTGTCTCCATGGTGGTGGGTGGGCTTCCCCCGGGCCTGCCGCTGCGCGGCTCCTTGCACGGGGTGCCTTCGGGCATCGGTCGACAGTATCGGCGTATCGGATGGCGCGGGTCAGGCCGTCGCCAGCCGGGAAGCGGGCCGCGAGGAGGAGATCGCGTAGCGGCCGTCGCCGAGCAGCGCGGCGGCGATCGCGGTGAACGCCATGAACACCGGGTACTCCCAGCCGCCGTTCGGCGACGAGAAGAGCCATCCGTTCCCGGCGTGCGCCCACGCGGCGCCGAGCAGCACCGGCACGAGCGCCGCAGCGACGGCGCGGGTACGGTAGCCGACGAGGAGTGCGATGCCGCCGAGCACTTCCGCGGCGATCGTCAGGTAGGCGAGCGGGCCGGGCAGGCCGAGCGACTCGAAGAACTTGACGGTGCCGGCGGGCGTGAAGACGAAGTACTTGAGGAGGCCGTGGGCCACGAACATCGTGCCCAGCGTGAGCCGCAGCGTGAGCGCGGCGAGGTCGATCCGGCGGTCGTTCATGGGGGGTCCCTGTTCGGTCGAGGCGGCGGTTGCCGCGGTGAGAGAATTGTGCGGCTCGCAGGATTCGGGATAAAGACGATGAGTTAATATAAATTATTGCGTTTTATGCAATAATCGTCGCAGTGGATCGATTGCAGGCAATTACGGCGTTCGTCACCGTCGTCGAGGCCGGGAGCTTTGCCCGGGCCGCCGAGCGTCTCGACGCGTCCGTGTCGGCCGTGTCCCGTCACGTCGCCGAACTGGAGGCGCACCTCGATGCGCGGCTGCTCAACCGCACGACGCGGCGGCTTTCGCTGACCGAGGCCGGCACGACGTTCCACGAGCGCTGCGTGCAATTGCTCGCCGACCTCGAGGAGGCCGAGCAGAGCGCGAGCCAGGGCGGCGCGACGCCGCGCGGCACGCTGAAGCTCACCTGTCCGATCACCTACGGCGTGCGCGTGCTGGCGCCGGCCATCGCCGCCTTCGTTGCGCGCCACGCGCAGGTGCGCGTCGACGCCGAACTCTCGGACCGTGCCGTCGACCTGGTCGACGAAGGCTTCGACCTCGCGGTGCGCATCGGCGCGATCCGAAGCCAGTTCCTCGTCGCGCGGCGCATCGGCTCGACCGCGCTCGTCTGCTGCGCGTCGCCCGGCTATCTCGCGCGCCACGGCACGCCGCGCGCGCCCGAGGACCTCTCGCGCCACGCGTGCCTCACGTACGAGTACGCGCCGGTGCGCAACCAGTGGCGATTCGCGGCGCCCGACGGCGGCGAGCGTGCGGTGCGCGTCGCGGGACCGATCCACGCGAACAACGGCCGCATGCTGGTCGCGCTCGCGGCCGAGGGCGCCGGCATCGCATGCGAGCCCGACTTCATCGTCGCGCCAGAGATCGCCGGCGGCCGGCTCGTGCCGATCCTCGAGGACTGGACCGCACCCGCGATGCCGATCCACGCGGCCTATCCCTCGCGCCGCCACCTGTCGGCGAAGGTGCGCGCGTTCGTCGACTTCCTCGCCGAGCGGGCGGCCGGCGCGTGAATCGCCGAGCCCCCCGCCATGGCGCCCCGGTGTCGGACAAGGTGTCCGGCACCGGAGCTTCCGGAGGTCAGACGGCCTGGCCGGGCGCGAGCAGCGCCTGCGTTTCCGGATGCCGGCGCATGTACGAGCGCACGTAGGAGCAGTACGGCGCGACCTTCAGACCCTGGGCCTTCGCGTGCTCCAGCGTCGCGGCGACGAGCTTGCCCGCGATTCCGCGCCCTTCGAGCGTGGCCGGCACTTCGGTATGATGGATCTGGAGGACGTTGCCGACGCGCCGGTAGTCGCAGCGCGCGAGCGCGCCGCCGATCGACGCCTCGAATCGGCGCGCGTCGGCGTTGTGGACGATCTCGATCGGCGGGGGGGCGGTCATGGCGTCATGATAAGGGGTCGGGGCTCAAGTATTCGTTTGCCCGTCGCGATCTGTCCACTTTCCCGGGACGAAACATTACGGCGCTGACCCCTGTCGACGTCGTGTGCCTCGGCCATGCCGCGCTCGACCGTGTCTACACGGTCGGCGCGATCCCCTCGGTGCCGACGAAGGTGCGCGCGACCGGCTACCGCGAAGTCGGCGGCGGGATGGCCGCGAACGCCGCGTGCGCGATCGCGCGCCTCGGCGGACGCGTCGCGTTCTGGGGCCGCGCGGGCGAGGACGCGGCGGGCGAGGCGATGGCGCAGGAGTTCGCGGCGTACGGCGTGGACGCGCGCGCGTTCCGGCGGTTCGCGGGCTGCCGGTCGTCGCAGTCGGCGATCATCGTCGACGCGAAGGGCGAGCGCCTGATCGTCTCGCACCACGGCGACGTTCCCGACGACACGACGTGGCTGCCGCTCGACGACGTGCGGGAGGCGGGCGCCGTCCTCGCCGACGTGCGCTGGCCCGCCGGGACGCGCGCGCTGTTCGGCGCGGCGCGCGAAGCGGGCGTGCCCCGCGTGCTCGACGCCGATGTCGCGGAAGGTTCCGTCATCGGCGAGCTGCTGCGCCTCGCCGATCACGTCGTGTTCTCCGAGCATGGCCTCGCATGCTGGGCATCGCTGCCGGAACGCGCAGGCGAGAAGCAACGACTCGCGGCCCTGGAGCGGGCATGGCACGCGATGCGCGCCCAGGCGCCGTCGCACGCGTGCGCGGTGACCTGCGGCGAGGCGGGGTCCTGGTGGCTCACGAACGACGGCCCGCTGCACGTGCCCGCACCGGAGATCGACGCCGTCGACACGCTGGGCGCCGGCGACGTCTTCCATGGCGCCTACACGCTCGCGATCGCCGAGGGGCGCGACGTCGCGGCGGCGGCGCGGTTCGCCACGCTCGCGGCCGCGATCAAGTGCACGCGCCGCGGAGGACGCGCGGGCAGCCCCACCCGGGCCGAGGTCGCGGCGTACACGGCGCGCGGCTAGCGATCAGCCCGCCGCCTGCGCGATCAGCCTCCGCATCGCCGCGTCGGGCAGCCGCCCGCGCAACGCGCCGACGTTCTCGCGCAGATGTGCGGCCTGCGACGTCGCGGGGATCGCGCAGGTGACCGCCGGATGCGACACGACGAACTTGAGGAACAGCTGCGCCCAGTTGGTGCAGTCGATCTCGGCCGCCCACGACGGCAGCGCACGCCCGCGGACGCGGTCGAAGAGGTCGCCACCGTCGAACGGGCGGTTCGCGATCACCGCCGCGCCCCGGTCGCGTGCGAGCGGCAGCAGGCGCGCCTCGGCGTCGCGGTCGGCGGCGCTGTAGGTGAACTGCACGAAGTCGAACGCGACCTCGCGCATTGCGCGCTCGAGCTCGTCGTGGCGGCGGCCGTGCGAGGTCGTGATGCCGAGGTAGCGGATGCGCCCCTCGCGCTTCAGCGCGGCGAGCGTCGGCAGGTGCGTGCGCCAGTCGAGCATGTTGTGGACCTGGACGAGGTCGAGGCGCTCGACGCCCCAGAGCTTCAGCGAGCGCTCGACCTGCTGTGCGCCGGCCCAGCGCCCGGGCGTCCAGATCTTCGTCGCCGAGAACATCGGCGGCCGGCGAAGCTCGCGCGCGAGGTCGCCGATCACCTCCTCCGACGACCCGTACATCGGCGACGAGTCGATCACGCGCCCGCCCGAAGCGAGGAAGTCGCGCAGCACGGGCAGCAGCGTCGAGCGCGACGCGGGCGAGTCGCCGACGTCGAACGTGATCCAGGTGCCCAGCCCGACGACAGGGAGGCGCTCGCCGGTCGTCGGAATGGCGCGCGTGTGTATGCCGGCCGCGTCCGCCGCCGCGGCGGGTCGCGCAGGCATTGCCGCCGCCGCCGCGATGCCCGCGCGGACCTTCTCCATCGGCAGGCGGTGCCCGATGATGCCCGTCGAGGCGACGAGCACCTGTTCCGGGGCCGCGCCCAGGAGCCCGGCGACCTGACGGGCCATCGCCCTGGCGTCGCGGAAGCCGGCCGGGCCCGTGCACACGTTCGCGCAGCCGGAGTTCACAACCATCGCCCGCGCCCGGCCGAAGCCCTTCGGCAGGATGGTGCGGATCCACCGCACCGGCTCGCCGAAGACCTGGTTCCTCGTCGTGACGACGGCGACGGCGGCCTCGCGGTCGGCCGCCAGGATCGCCACGTCTTCCTTGCCGCTGGTCTTGATTCCCGCCTTCACGCCCGCGGCCGCGAAGCCGGCGGGCAGTGTGATGTGTCGGATCGCTGCCACTTCGTCTGTTCCTATGTTCCGGTCTTCCGGTCTCACGTCTTCCGTTCTCTCAGCATCCGGTCCCACGGTCCGCCGGCCTACGCCAATCCCGCCGTCTCCTCCAGGCCGAACATGAGGTTCATGTTCTGCACCGCCTGGCCGCTGGCGCCCTTGGCAAGGTTGTCCAGGGCGCTGAAGAGGACGACCTTGCCCTTGTAGACCGTCGCGAAGACGTCGCAGAAGTTGGTTGTGCTGACGTTCTTGACGGCCGGCGCGGCGTCGCGCACGCGGACGAACGGCTCGCGGTCGTAGGCGGCCTTCAGGCAGTTGAGGAGCTGCCCGGCCGTCACGGCGACCCTGGGGTCGGCGTAGATCGAGCACATCATGCCGCGGTCCATGGGGCAGACGTGCGGCTGGAAGAGCAGGTCCACGGTCTGTCCGGAGACGTCGCTGAGGACCTGCTCCATCTCGGGCTGGTGGCGGTGGCCGCCCAGGCCATAGGGGCGGAAGTTCTCGTTCATCTCGGGGAAGTGGTAGGGCAGGGCGGCCTTGCGCCCCGCGCCGCTGATGCCCGTGACGGCGT
>JAKLIE010000178.1 GCA_022709775.1 Pseudomonadota bacterium | reverse complement strand
CGGCCGACCCGCGAGCGCCCATACGCCGAAAGACTGCCCGGTCCGTTTCCACGCGCCGCCGAATGCCCCGCTGTCGAGATTGGCGATCTCGCCGGGATTGGCCGTGATGAAGAAGTGGCCGAGCGCGGCGCTGTGGTACTCGACGACCTCGACGACGGCCGCCGCGGCCTGCGGCGCGACCGCCGGGGATTTCGCCGCCAAGGATGCCGCGACCTGCGCGCCCAGTGCCTGCTTCAGCGGGTTCCCGGGGCCGCCTGCGACGGCGGCCGTCGACCCCGCCGACAATGCCGCAACGGCCAGCATGGTGGCGATCGCCGCGACACGCCGAAAACGGGCGGTCACGATGACGCAATGCCGCGGAGGAACGTCGCGCGTAGTGGTCGTCATTGCCTTCCTTTCGGGGCGTCGAAATGTCTCTGACCGCGACCCTAAGCCCGGCAACGTCACACGAGCGTCACGGATGGCGTCGCCCCGGGGCCGCACGCGTGCCGACGGGAAGACTGGCCCTCCGCTGCGTCCCGGCCGGGGAGGACTCGCCTTGAACGCCCCGGCGACACCCTCGACGCCGGCCCACGCGATCGAGGTCGCGTTCCCCGACATCTCGCGCTGGGAAGCCGGCAATGCGGGCCTTCCTTACGTGTGGACGTTCGCGTCGCCCGCGCCCGGGCCCCACGTGGTCGTGCAGGCGCTCACGCACGGCAACGAGGTGTGCGGCGCGATCGCGGTCGACGCGCTGCTCGGCGAGGGTCTGCGCCCGGTGCGCGGCACGCTCACGTTCGTATTCGCGAACGTCGCCGCCTACCGGTCGTTCGACCGCGGCGATCCGTTCGCGTCGCGCTGCGTCGACGAGGACTACAACCGGCTGTGGTCGGCGGACGTGCTCGACGGCCCGCGCGTGACCCGCGAGCTCGCGCGCGCCCGCGAGCTGCGGCCGGTCATCGACCGAGCGGATGCGCTGCTCGACCTCCACTCGATGACCGACCCCTGCCCGCCACTGGCGCTCGCCGGCTCGCATCCGAAGGGGCTCGCGCTCGCCCGTGCCGTCGGCATCCCGAGGGACATCGTGATCGATGCCGGGCACGCCGCCGGCCGTCGCGTGCGCGACTACGCGTTCTTCGACGATCCGGCCGATCCGCGCGCGGCGCTCCTCGTCGAGTGCGGGCAGCACTGGGAGCGTGCCGCGCCCGTGGTCGCGCTCGAGGCGACGATCCGCTTCCTCGCGCATTACGGGACGATCGGCGGCGCCGATGCGGACGCACGGGTCGGCACGGCACCGCCGCGGCAGCAACGTGCGATCGCCGTGACCCATGCGGTGACGATCGGGACCGACCGGTTCGCGTTCGCCATGCCGGTGCATGGACTCAAGGTCGTGCCGGAGGCGGGCACGCTGCTCGCGACCGACGGCGGCGCCGACGTGCGCACGCCGCACGACGACTGCGTGCTGATCATGCCCACGCGCAAGCCGAAGGTCGGCGAGACCGCGGTGCGGCTGGGCAGGTTCGTCGACTGAGGGCGCAGCAGCCCGGCCGGGTCGCAAGACCCGGCCCGCGGTTCGCGCAGCCGTTTCGCGCTCCGCCGGGATCCGGCGTCAACCGGACGCGCCCGAGACCGGCATCACGCTGCGCGCGTCGCGAGGATGCGCGCCGCGTCGTCGACGCGCATCCCGAACGCCAGGCCCCGCCGCGCCGCCGCCGCGTTGACGCGCGACAGCGTTCCCGTCGCCCACATCGACCGCGCGTCGCCGATGCGGGCGCTGCGGTGGTCGACGGTCGCCGCCGGGATCCTGCGTGCGTCGAGCACGGGGAGTCGCGAGACGCCCGCCTCGTCGCGACCGATGCCTGCATCGTGGAAGAACGCGCCGGCGGCGTCGATCGGCAATGCGCTCGCCGGATCGCCGCCGTGCAGCGCGCCGTGCGACCCGATCACCAGCACCGCACCGGCATGGGACGACTCGATGCCGCCGATCGAGTCGAGCCCGACGATCGGCACGGCGACCGCGGTACCCGCCGCGAGCACCATCCGCGATTCGCGCTGCAGGGGAAGCGGTCCTGACGGCATCGGTGCGGCTCGCAGGCGCTCGACCGCCTCGCCGCATGGCATGCCGGCCGAGACGCCCAGCGCCGCCGCCTTCGCGTTGGCGAACGCGATCACGCCGCGCGCGAGCGTGTCTGACGCGACGGCGATCCGCGCGGACGTGTGCGCGATCGCGGCCGCGGCCATGCCGGCGCCGTCGAGCGCGACGACCCCCGCGAGGCCGGCGTCGTCGAGCCCGCGCCCCGCATCGTTGAAGACCGCCGCGCGCACGCCGGCCGCCATCGCGTAGTGCGCCGCGATCATGCCTCCGTGCGATCCGGTGACGAGCACGGCGCCGCGCGCCCCGGGAGGCAACGCCGTCACGCTGTCCGCGACGACGAGCGCCGCGGTCATTTCGCCGGCGCGGGCGCCGGGGCGGTGGCAGGCGCCACGACGGTGCCGGCCGCCTGCGCGTCGCGCGCCTCGCGGGCCTGCGCCACGGCTCGCTCCGCGGCCGCGACGACGTCCGCCCCCACCGCTTCCGCGCGGCTCGCACGCACCGATGCGGCAGCCGCGGCGAACGCGGCGTGTCCGGCGCGCGTCAGCCGCACCTCGCCCATGCCCTGCGCGACCAGCGCGGCCTCCGCGGCCTCCTCGCGCGCGGCGGCGGTCGCGCCCGACGCGATCGCGCGCGCCGTGTCCAGCGCGGTCTTCCGCTGCGCCTCGGACCACGCGTTCCACACCGGCCGGCGCACCGCGAACACCATCGCGTCGCCGAACGCGCCCCAGCGCAGCAACTGCCGGTAGCCCGTCGCCGGGAACCGCGCCGCGACGAAGCTCGTCGCCATGCCGTCCTGGCCGTCGAGGCGACCCGCGGCGAGCGCCTCCTGCGCCTGGATGAAGCTCATCGCCTCGGGGCGCGCGCCCAGCGCCGCGAGCGTCTCGACGACGAGCGGACCGCCGGTGACGCGAAGCCGCAGACCCGCGAGATCCGCCGGCGAGCGCACGACGCGCTCGACCGTCGCGAGCGAGCGGTGTCCCAGCGGCGCGATCGCGAGCAGCACGACGCCGTCGGCCACCGCGCGCTTCATAAGCTCGCCGGCGACCTCCGGCGACGTCGTCAGCGCCGCGAGGTCCGCCGGCTCCGGCGCGATCCACGGCAGCGCGTAGACCGCGAGCGCGGGAAGCTGCGCCGACCACGCGAGCGCCGACCCGACCGCGAGGTCGGCCGCGCCGTCGCGCAGCGCGAAGAACTCGCGTCCGGCGTCGCGCTGCGCGAGCGCCGCTCCCGGGTGGAGCTTCGCGTCGACGCGCCCCGACGCGGAAGCGGCCATCGCATCCGCCCACGCCCTGGCGGCCGCCCCCAGCGGGAACGCCGGCGCGACCGCGACCGAGAGCTTGAGCTCGCCCGTCAGAGGGACGGCTCCCGCCTCGCAGGGGATGCCCGGGACTTTCATCGCGCACGCCCAGTCGACGTAGTCGGCCGGGACGCCTTCGGCTGCGCGGCCGGGCGCCGCAACGAATGCCAGGGCCGCGACCGCGACGCCAATCGATCGGGCCGTCAGGCACTGCAACATGCTCATCGGGGCAGTCTAGCAGCCGATGCACGCGGCAGGCACCCTCGCCGCCACGACCGGTACGATGCGGTTGGCGACGTTCGCGCACGGCGTGGCGTCCTCCGGTCGGGCAAAGGGGCCGCCCGATGCCGGAGGATAGAATCGTGTACGGGACCGGCGGCCCGTCCGGCGGTCGCAAACCCCTCATCGTGATCCCGACCGACCTGCCGCTGCCCGCATTCGCCGACGTCTGGACGCCGGTGACCCGCGCCCGCGCGGCGGGGCTGGTCGCCCGCATCGCCGGCGCGGCCCGGCGCGTGGGCGCCCCGGCCATGCTCGAGGCCGGCTCGCTCCTCGGCTACGCGAGGCACGGAGGCAGGATCATCCCCTGGGACGACGACGTCGATCTTCTGGTCGAGGATGCCGCATTCGCCAGGGTGATGGATGTCCTGGCCGACGACCGCGACCTGCGTGTCGCCATCGTGGACCAGGTGATGTGCGGGGAATACGGCAACGTGTCGTGGCGCAGCGATCCCATCGGCCTCGACGTCGGGTTTCCGCGAGCCTGGGGTTGGCCGTTCGTCGACGTCTTCCGTTTCTCGCGGACCGACGCGCACGTCGTCCTCTACCCCGGAGGCAGGAGCCAGCGTGCGCTCGACGCGGTCGACGTCCTTCCGCCGAGTGCGGGGTCCTTCGAGGGCGTTCCGGTCCACGTGCCCCGGAGTCCGGACCGCGTGCTGGACACCCTGTTCCCGAACTGGCGCATCGAGTTCGACACGGGCGACTGGGATCACCGGCGCGAGGCCCCGCGCGAACGAACGGTCTTTCGCTGGAACCCGACCGGCCAGCCGAGCGTCGCCGGCGGGCGCGTCGTCTACACGGACATGTGCGCGGACCTGTTCCATGCCGGCCACGTCAACTTCCTGCGGCAGGCACGCGACCTGGGAGACCGCCTGGTCGTCGGGATCCACAGCGACGCGACGATCGCGAGCTACAAGGGCGCCCCCGTGATGACGATGGAGGAGCGTGTCGCCGTCGTCGCCGCATGCCGACACGTCGACCAGGTGGTGCCCGATGCACCGCTCCGGGTGTCGCCCCGCTATCTCGACGCGCTCGGCATCCACGTCGTCTGCCATGCCGACGAGCTCGAGCCCGCCGCGCGCGACCGCATGTACGGCGAGATCCTGGCGACGCACGGCCTCGAGCTCATCCCCTACACGCGGGGCATCTCGACGCGCGAGCTGCGGGCACGGGTGCTCGCGAGGGCGCGCGAAGCGAGTCAATCGGGCGACCCGCCGACATCGGCGGGAGAGTCGAGCCAGTAGCGCGCACCGACGGCCCTCGCGCGCTCGAGGCGCGCGATTCGCGCGGGGCCGACCTCGAACGTGACCGCCCCGTCCCGGTCGGTGCGCAGCGTCGTCGATCCGCGTGCGACGTACCGCGCGACGACCTCCGGGCGCGGGTGCCCGAAGCGGTTGCGGTAGCCGGGCGTGAAGAT
>JAKLIE010000177.1 GCA_022709775.1 Pseudomonadota bacterium | reverse complement strand
ACCGGAAGCTCGTGACGACGTAGGCGCGCCTAGTCGCGTCGGGCTTCAGCCCGACGACTTCGCCCCCATCTCCGGAAACACCGGCCCCGCCAGCCCCGCCGCCGAACGCCCGCGCGAGTCCTTGACCGCGCGGAGCGCGTTCACCATCTCGAGCGCCGACTTCGCGCAGGGCGGCAGTTCGACGTTCGTGGTCCCGAGCGGGCTCACCCGCTCGCCGAAGCGGATCAGATGCGAGCACCAGGTGAGCCCGGCGCCGAAGGCGGGCGTCAGGATCAGCGCGCCCGGCTTCACGCGGCCTTCCTCGATCGCGTCGACGAGCGCGACCGGCACGGTCGCCGCGGACATGTTGCCGTACTTGTGCACGGTGACGAACACGCGCTCCATCGGGATGCCCGCGCGCTTCGCGACGAACTCGATGATGCGCAGATTCGCCTGGTGCGGCACGACGAGGTCGACCGCGTCCGCCGTGACGCCCGCCTTCGCGAGCACGTGCGCCGACGACTCGCTCATGCCGTGCACCGCGCGCCTGAAGATCTCCTGCCCGTCGAAGTCCCACAGCGTGTCGCCGAACGTGAGGCCGCGGTTGCCGTACGTGGTGCCGTGGCCGCGCACGCGCAGGATCCCGCGCGCGTCCGCGTAGCAGCCGAGCTTGTCGGCGACGATGCCCTCGTCGCGGTCGGTCGCCTGCAGCACGACGGCCGCGCAGCCGTCGCCGAAGAGCACCGCGACATTGCGGTTCTCCCAGTCCATGAACGGCGAGATCGTCTCGACGCCGACGACGAGCGCGCTGCGCACCGTCCCCGCGCGGATCAGGCCCGTGGCCGTCGACAGTCCGTAGAGGAAGCTCGTGCACGCGGTGTTGAGGTCCATCGCTCCCGCGTTCCACGCTCCGAGCCGGTGCTGCAGCCCCGACGCCGAGTTGGGCACGTACTCCTCGCCCGAGCAGCTGCCGTAGACGACGAGGTCGAGGTCCTTCGCGTCGAGGCCGGCGCAGGCCAGAGCGCGCGCGCCGGCGACGTGCGCGAGCTCGGTTCCGAGCACGTGCGTGATGCGGCGCTCGCGGATGCCGGTCCGCTGGGTGATCCACGCGTCGTCGGTCTCGAGGAACGTCGCGAGATCGGCATTGCTGAGCACCGCGGGCGGCATGCACTTGCCCCAGCCCGTGATGGCGGCGTTCGTCATCGTTTCCCCCCGGCGCGTCCTCGCCGCGCGCGTCGTCGCGCGCGCTTCCGGAACGGCAGGAGCGATTCTACGCGGAGAGGCTAGCGATCGCGGCGTCGCGGGCGGCCGCCCTTGCGCTTGGCGCGGGGTGGCGCGGCGCCTTCCGCGCGCTTGCGGCTTGTGGAAGGCTTGACCGTCGCCGGCGCCTCGGGGGCGCTGCGCTGGTCGCCGATGATGCCTTTCACCGGGCACACCTTGAATATCGGGCACTTGCGGCACCCGACGGCAAGCGCGATCGGACAAAGCGTGACGGCCATCGGCGACTCCTCATTGCGACGCCGGGGGCATCGCTGAACCTTCGATCATCGTGCGATTCGCGTCCGGGGACAAGTGCGGCGGGGGCGCGGCTCAGCGCCGCGACCGGCGCCAGCGTGCGATCGCCCCCGCGTAGATCGCCGCGTTGAGCACGACGACGAACGCGCCGAGCCACGCCTGTACGCCGGGCGTGAGGCCGACGGGGTAGAGCAGGGGCAGTACGTAGTGCTCGACGAAGCCGCCCGGGTAGCCGGCCTCGCCTGCGCGGTGGCGCAACGCGTTCTCGATCGGCGTCAGCGGGCAGATCGTCGCGGTCGCCTCGACCCATGCCGCCCACGTCGCGGCGGGCAGGTGCACGAACGCCCATCGCGGATCGCGCCACGCGAGGAGTCCGCCGAGGCAGGCGAACAGGACGAACGCGACGTGCAGCGCGACGATCGCGTCGGCGGCGAGCCGATCGATCACGCCCGCTCGCTTCCGCCGGAGGCTCAGGCCTCGAGGAGCGCGGCCGACGCGAACTGCGCGAGGCGGCGCTCGACGGCGGCCTGCGGTTGCGAGGCTTCCGCCGCCGGCAAGGCGCTGCGGGTCGCGACGGCGAGGTCCGCCGCCGATCGCGTGCCGTCGCACAGCGGCAGGACCGCGCGCGCGAGGTCGTCGGCGAGCCGCACGCTGACGTGCCGGAGGTTGGTGACGAGCGTGCCGCGCGTAGCCTGCCATCGGGCGACCGCGCCCGCGCGGGGGCGTGCCGTCGGCCGCGTCGCGACGGCGAGCGCGTCGACGTAGGGATCGGCCATGCCGCGGGTCCACGCGTCGAGAACGCGTCCGGGCGCGGCGTCCGCGGCGACGCCCTGCGACGCGAGCGCGTCGACGAGCTCCCTGCCGGGAACCGAGGCGGGAAACCGGGCGGCCAGCAGGTCGCCGACGGGATCGGGCGTTGCGTCGCCGGCGAGACGTTGGCGCATCCAGGCCATCGTCGCCGCGAAGTGGAGCCCGGCGACCTGTCGCGCGTCGCGCGTTCCGGGATGGCCGGCACCGGCGTGCACGAGGAGCGACTGTCGGCCCTGCCGGAGGTGCACGAAGTCGAGCATCTGCTCGCGCGCGATCGGATCGCGCGCCGCCAGCCGGTCGCGCAGGGCCGCGCTCGCGCTGCCGTGGCTGCGCGTGCCCGGATCGACGTCCGCGGCGATCGTCAGTCGATGCCGGGCCGCGTGGCTTGCGAACGCCGAGTAGTAGACCGGTTCGTTCACCTGCGCGAGGTCGTCGCGCTGGATGTCGCCGTCGTCGCGCCCGGCCTCGTGCGCGAAGCGCAGGGCGACGGCCGCCGCCGCTCCGCCCTGGTCGCGCCACGCGCCGGCCAGCAGCGCGATGAATTCCTTCGCTCGCGCGATGCGCTCGACCGGGTCGGCCGTTGCACGCACGTGGAACTGCATCGCATCCCGGCCGATGCGGCCGATCCAGCCCTCCGGCAGGAGGTCGTAGTCGACGTAAGCGACGCCGCCGGGCGCGAGGTGCAGCGCGACCGTGCGGAGCATGCCGTCGCGCACCTCGGGCGCCACCCGCGAATAGAAGCCGTGCGCGACCACGACGTCGTAGCGGCGGTCCTGCGAGGGGATCGCCCGCACGTCGGCTTCGAGGAACGTCGCGTTCGACGTGCCCGTGCCGCCGGCCAGGGCACGCGCGTCGGCCAGGCGTCGCTCCGAGAGATCGATTCCGACGAACCTGCCCCGCGGATAGGAGGCCGCCATCGGCACGAGGTTCCCGCCGTCGCCGCACCCGATCTCCAGGAGCGAGATCGTCTCCCGATTCGGCGGCGCCACGCCGTGCAGCTGCGCGACGGCGAGCAGGCGGTTCGGGTGCGTCTCGGGGATCGGACGGCCGACGGGACCGTTCGCGTCGTGCGTGTCGCCGGCCTGCGGGTGGATCGTCCCGTTCATGACGTATCGGATTCTAGCGGCCGCGCTTCGCCGGCGATCCGGGCGCGGCGCGCGAACGGGTCGCGGCGGACACGCGCTCCGCCCACCAGGGCTCGAGCGCGTCGGCGAGCGCGGACGGCAGCCGCGTGCCCGACGCGCGCACGGCCCATCGGAAACGACGCCACGGCGGAACGTCGAGCTCGTCGAAACCGATGAGGGGCCGGTCGAACAGCCGGTCGAGACGCAGCACCACGTAGCGCGCGGGCACTCCCGCCGCTTTCTTCGCCTCGATCCAGTGCGGACCTTCGGCGGGCGCCGTCATCACGACGCCCGAGCCGATGAGTCCCTTCGGCGGGACGCCGAGGCGTACGAGGAACGCCCGGCTTCCCGGCTCGATGTGCCTGAAGCGGCCGCACGACCACTCGGTGTCGATGTGCCCGCGCCGCGCGAGCCTGCGAATGTCGTCGGCGAGCGACGGCCAGCTCCAGATCGAAGGATTGAAGGCGAACAGGTGCGTGGTCATCGGATCTCGCGTCGTGGCGGAACGGTCGCGCGCGACGCGGCGAGCCGGTATGCTACGCCCCCGATGGGATCGCACGCCGCCTCCGCGATCGCACGGCGCGCCGCCGTGGCTGCCATCGTCGCGATCGCCGCCGCGTGCGGGACCGTGTCGCCGCCGCGCGAGCGTGCCGCGCCGCCGTCCGCGCCGACGCCGTCGTCGAAGTACTACTCCGACGACGGCCCCCCTGCGAATCCGCCCGACGGTCTCGACGCGATTCCCGACGCGGTGCCGCGGGCCGAGCCGCTGCACCGGTTCGCGAACCGTCCCTACGTGGTGCTGGGGCGCGAGTACGTGCCCGCGACGTCGCTCGGCCCGTACCGCGAGCAGGGCGTCGCGTCGTGGTACGGCCGCAAGTTCCACGGCCAGCGCACGTCGACCGGCGAGGTCTACGACATGTACGCGATGACCGCGGCGCATCCGACGCTGCCGTTGCCGTCGTACGCGCGCGTCACCAGCGTCGCGACCGGCAAGTCGGTGATCGTCCGGGTGAACGATCGCGGCCCGTTCCTGCACGGGCGCCTGATCGACCTGTCCTACGCGGCCGCGCATCGCCTGGGCATCGCCCAGCGCGGAAGCGGCGAGGTGATCGTCGAGTCGGTGCTGCCGGGCGCCGCGACGTTCGCGACGGTGGCGGCGGCGCCCCCGACGCCCGCTGCGCCCGCATCCGGCGCCGGCACGACGACCGCGCCGCTCGCCGCGCCTGCGCCCGTCGTCGCGGCGCCGGTGCCCGCCGCGGCGGGCCTCCCCGCACCGTCGGAGCCCGCGGTCCAGCCGTCGAACGGGGGCTTCGTCGTGCAGCTGGGCGCGTTCGCGAGCGAGCCGAACGCGCGGTCCTTCCTCGCCCACGTGCAGGGCCAGCTCGCGTCGGCGTCGGCCGAACCGCGCGTCCGCCAGGCGGGCGGGCTCTACCGCGTCTATGTCGGACCCTATCCGACACGCGACGACGCGCGCCGGGCCGCCGACCGGCTCGAAAACGCGTTCGGCATGGCGACCGCGATCGCGCCGCATTGAATTCTTCGCGACATTGAACCCGGATCGACCCCCACGGTCGTTATAATCACCGCTCCGGGGCGCGTGGGGAGGACGTCGCCGCCGGGGCATCGCCACGCCCTCGAACCCCCACGCCG
>JAKLIE010000176.1 GCA_022709775.1 Pseudomonadota bacterium | reverse complement strand
GCCGCCGCGCAGCTGCGGCGCGGCGACCTCGATCTCGGCGACCTCGCGCGGCAGGGCCGCGGCGTCGTCTTCGGAGAGCGTGAGCTGCGCGCCGGAGCCCATCCGCACGCCGCCGGAGGTGACGTTGCCGGGCAGCACGATGATGAGGTTCGAGCCGAGGCTCCGGATCTGGTCTTCGACGCGGGCCTGCGCGCCCGCGCCGATCGCGGTCATCGCGATCACCGCGCCGACGCCGATGATGATGCCGAGCATCGTCAGCGCGCTGCGCAGCTTGTTGACGCGCAGCGCGGCCAGCGCGATCTTCAGCGTCGCGAGGAAGCTCACGGGACCGCCCGCCGCTGCGACGTCCCGCTCGCGCTCATCGCGGCCTCTGCCACGCCGCGTTCGCGGGCGCCGCCGACGGGACCGGTGTCGCGACGGCGGCCGGGGCGAGCGCGACGCGGGGCGCGTGGCGGACGTCGGAGACCACGCGGCCGTCGCGGAAGTGGATCGTGCGCGACGCGAAGGCCGCGACGTCGTTCTCGTGCGTGACCACGACGATGGTGATGCCCTCGCGATTGAGCGCCTGCAGGAGCGCCATGACCTCGATGCTCGTCGCGGTGTCGAGCGCGCCGGTCGGCTCGTCGGCCAGGATCAGCTTCGGGTCGTTGACGAGCGCGCGGGCGATCGCGACGCGCTGCTGCTGGCCGCCCGACAGCTGCGACGGATGGTGGTCGGCTCGACCGTCGAGGCCCACCTGCGCGAGCCGCTCGCGTGCCCGCGCGTGCCGCTCGTCCGCCGCCACGCCCGCGTAGAGCAGCGGCAGCTCCACGTTGTCGAGCGCGGAGGTGCGCGGCAGCAGGTTGAACTGCTGGAAGACGAAGCCGATCTTGCGGTTGCGGATCGAGGCGAGCGCGTCGGGGTCGAGCACCGCCGTGTCCTCGCCGTCGAGGCGATAGCCGCCCGAGGTCGGCACGTCGAGGCAGCCGATCACGTTCATGAACGTCGACTTGCCCGATCCCGAGGGGCCCATCACGGCGACGAACTCGCCGTGCGCGATGTCGAGCGTCACGCCCGCGAGCGCGTGCACCTCGGTCTCGCCCATCCGGTAGACCTTGACGAGGTCGCGGGCCTCGACGAGGGGCGAGGTCCCGCCGCGCGTGGGCGTGGTGTCCGTTCGCTCCATGGACGTCGAGTCTCGCCCCGTCAGAAGGGCAGGCGCGGTCCGGTGCCCGCCTTCGCGGCGGCTGCGTTGGCGAGCTGCGTGCCGACGATCACCTCCTCGCCTTCTGCGATCGGCCCCGACACGACCTCGGTCGCGTTGCCGTCGGTGAGCCCGGTCCGTATCGCCACTTCCTTCGGCGCGCCGTCGACGACCGTGTACACGCGTCCCGAGCCGCTGCCGCTCGGGCGACCGGTCTCGGCCGCGACGATCTCGGCGTAGCGCTTCTGCTGCTCGACGTTCAGGATCGCGTTGATCTTCTGTCTCGCCTCCGCGCGCATGCGCTCGCTGCGTTGCCGCCGATCGGCGTCGTTCAGGTCGCGCAGCTCCGCGAATCGGCTGCGCTGCTCGGCGAGGATCTCGTCGACGCGCGCGGCCTGCGCGGCGTCGAGCTTCAGCTCCGCGACGAGCCGCTGCCGGCGCGCCTGCGGGTCGCCACCGCCTGCGCCCTGGCCCGGCGCGGTCGTCGCGGCGTCCTGCGCGGCCGCCGCGCCGGCCGGTCGCCAGCGCAGCGCGGCGTTCGCGACCTTGAGCACGTTCTCGCGGCTGTCGGAGACGATGCGCACGTTCGCGGTCATGCCGGGAACGAGGCGGAGGTCGGGATTGGGAGTCGCGACGATCACCGTGTAGGTGACGACGTTCTGCACCGTCAGGGCGGACTTCCGGATCTGGTCGACCCGGCCTTCGAACGTGCGTCCCGGGTGCGCGTCGACGGTGAACGTGACCCGCATGTCGGGCCGGATGCGCCCGATGTCGGTCTCGTCGATCGCGACCGCGACCTGCATCTTCGAGAGATCCTCGGCGATCGTGAACAGCGTCGGCGTGTTGAGGCTGGCGGCGACGGTCTGTCCGGCGTCCACCTGCCGCGAGATCACGACGCCGTTGACCGGCGCGGTGATCGCCGTCTTCTCGAGGTCGTTGCGCGCCGACGCGAGCGCCGCCTCGCGCTGCCGGATGGTCGCGGCCGCGTTCGCGACCTGGGCGTCCGCGGACTTCACCTGCGCCTCGGTCGTGCGGATGGCCTCCGCCGCGCCGCGCTCGGTGAACTGCGCCTTGTCGCGGTCGGCCGACGAGATGAACCCCTTCTGCACGAGCGATTCCTTGCGCTCCAGGTCGCGCTTCGCGTCCTCGTGCGTGATGCGGGCGCGGACGAGCTGCGAGCGCTGCGCGGCGGCGTCGCTCTCGCGCTGCAGCATCGCCGTGCGCGCCGCCTCGAGGTCGGCCTCGGACTGCCGCACCTTGAGCTGGAACGACTCGGGGTCGATGCGCGCGAGCAGCTGTCCCTGCCTGACGACGCTGTTGAAGTCCGCGTGGAGCTCCCTGATCTGCCCGGAGATCTGCGAGCCGACCTGCACGGTCGTCACCGCCTGCAGCGTGCCCGACGCCGACACGACCGCCTGGATCGATCCGCGCTCGACCTTGGCCAGGCGGTACGCCGGCGCGCCCGAACCCTTGCCGAACCAGGTCCAGGCGCCCCAGGCCGCGGCCGCGATCGCTGCGGCGGCGACGATGGCGACGACGGGACTGCGCCATGCGGAACGGCGGGAAGGCCGGCTGTCGGAGGCGGGCATCGTGGGCGTGGGCGGGGTGGGCGGGGTGGGCGGGGGGAGAGAAGGGAAGCGGGCGGGACGCGCCTGGCAGGGTCTCGCGTTCGCTCGCTCGCGGCGGGCCGGCGTCGGCGGCAGCTCGACGGCCGGGACGTCTGCGACGCGTCAGCCCGCGGAACGTCCGAAGCCTTCCTTCTGCTGCTCGGCCTGCTCGCGCCTGAGCGCGCGCAGCCGGGTCTCGACGACCGAGCTCTCGTAGAAGTTGGCGTCACCCGACTTGATCGCGAGCTCCATCTGGTCGATCGCGAGGCGCAGGTTGCCGATCCAAGCGTAGTACTCGCCCAGGTGCTGGTGCTGCTTCAGGTTCCTGCCCTGCTCCGCGTAGGCCTTCGCGGCGAGCTCGTGCAGCGGGCCATCCTGCGGGAAGCGCTGGAGCTGCGCCTCGGCGAACGCCGAGGCCTGGGCCGGCCGTCCTTCCTTGAGCAGGGCTTCCGGATAGTCGTAGACGAGCTGCATCTTGTTCGGGTAGCGCGCGAGGGCGGTCTCGAGCCGCGTCGCCGCGGCCGCCGGGTTGCCGCCGTCCATCAGCACGTGCGCGGCGATCGCCTCGATCATCGGATGCGGCGGAGCGATCTTCTCGAGCGCGGCGAGCTCCTTCGACGCCCGCGCGTACTGCTGGTCGCGCAGCAGCGACGCGACCAGTCCGTAGCGCGCGGCGACTTCGCTGTTGTACTTGCGCTCGGCGAGCGCGTTGTCGAACCACGCCACCGCCTCGTCGGGCCGCCCGGCGTAGCTGCGGAGCAGCGCGCGCACCATCTGGAAGTCGAGCGAATCGGCGACCTGCCTGTAGGACTTCGACTGCGCGCGCGCCTGCGCCTCCGCGATGCGCTCGTAGGTGATCGGGTGCGTGCGCAGGTAGGTCGGCACGTTGCCGTCGGTGAAGCGCGACGCCTTCTGCAGCCGCTCCATCAGCGCCGCCGCGCCGCCGGTGTCGAAGCCGGCCGCGTCGAGGCGCTGGAAGCCGATCCGGTCGGCCTCGTACTCGTTCTCGCGCGTGAAGTTGAGCTGGTTCTGGACCTGCAGCGCCTGGGCCGAAGCGATCGCGGCGGGGACCGCTTCGCTGCCCGACGACGAGTTCGACCGCGAGGCGATGATCGCGACCGCCAGTGCCGCCAGCGACATCAGCAGCGAGTTCTTCTGATTCTCGAGCATGCGCGCCATGTGGTTCTGCGTCACGTGCGTGATCTCGTGCGCGAGCACGCTCGCGAGCTCCGACTCGCTCTGCGCGAGCAGGATCAGGCCGGTGTTGACGCCGATGTAGCCGCCCGGCATCGCGAACGCGTTGATCGACGGGTCGGGCACGGCGAAGAACAGGAAGTCGTAGCGCGCGTCGTTCTTCGCGGCCACGAGCCGCTGGCCGAGCTCGTTCAGATAGTCGTTGACCTCCGGGTCGTTCAGGTAGGCGCCCGCAGCGCGCAGCTGCTTCAGGGCCGTCTCGCCGAGCTTGCGCTCCTGCGCCGGCGAGAGCGCGACCTGCGCGGAATCGCCGAGGTCCGGGAGGGCGGAAGGGGCGGCGGAGGCGCGCATGGATGCCTGGGTCTGCGCGCGCGCGACCGGCGCGATCGCGGGGGAGACGGCGATCGCGAACGCCAGCAGCGCCGACAGCGCCCGGCGCGGGCGCATCGACGCGCCGGGCGGCGCCGAGGGAGGGAAAGGAGCGGGGTGCACCCTGCTATGATGGTCAAATGGTCGCCGGAGTTCACCGGCGGCCGGCCCGACGCACGGAACGATCGATGCCGAAGTCCCCGCCGCCTGCCCGCGCGCCGTCGTCGACACGGCGGAAGGGCGCGAAGGCCCATTTTACCCACTTCGACGAGGCCGGGCAGGCGCACATGGTGGACGTGGGCGGCAAGGAGGCCACCCACCGCGTGGCGCGCGCCGTCGGTCGCATCGCGATGCAGCCGGAGACGCTCGCGGCGGTGCGCTCGGGCGGCGCGAAGAAGGGCGACGTGCTCGGCGTGGCCCGCATCGCCGCGATCCAGGCGGCCAAGCGCACTTCCGACCTGATCCCGCTCTGCCATCCGCTGCCGCTCACGCGCGTGGCGGTCGCGTTCTCGTTCGACCCGGGCACGCCCGCCGTCGAGATCGAGGTGACGGCCGAGACGCTCGGCCGAACCGGCGTCGAGATGGAGGCGCTCGCCGGCGCCGCCGTCGGGCTGCTCACGATCTACGACATGTGCAAGGCCGCCGACCGCGGCATGCGCATCGAAGCCGTCCGGCTGGCCGAGAAGCGCGGCGGGCGCTCCGGCCACTTCGTGGTGCCCTGACCTCCCGCCCCGTCCGG
>JAKLIE010000175.1 GCA_022709775.1 Pseudomonadota bacterium | reverse complement strand
GTGGCCGCCGAACGGGCGCTGGTAGATCGTGCCGTCCGGGTTGCGGTCGAACGGCATCCCGAAATGCTCGAGTTCGTAGACGACCTTCGGCGCCATCCGGCACATGAACTCGATCGCATCCTGGTCTCCGAGCCAGTCGGAGCCCTTGATCGTGTCGTACATGTGCCACAGCCAGTGGTCCTCGCTCATGTTGCCGAGCGAAGCGCCGATGCCGCCCTGCGCGGCGACCGTGTGCGATCGCGTCGGAAACACCTTCGACAGCACCGCGACCGACAGTCCGGCCTCGGCGAGCTGCAGCGACGCGCGCATGCCGGAGCCGCCGGCGCCGACGATGATCGCGTCGAACTTGCGTACCGGAAGCGTCATGCCGCGGAACCCCACAGTATCTGGATCGTCCAGCCGAGGTAGAGGACGAGCACCGCGACGACCGCCGACTGCACCGCGACGCGCAGCGCGACGGGCTTCAGGTAGTCCATCGTGATGTTTCGCACGCCGACCCACGCGTGCCAGAGCATGGACGCGACGAACAGGAACGAGAGAAGGCGGAAGAGGTCGCTCGCCCACAATGCCTTCCACGACGCGTGGTCGAAGCCGCCGTTCCACATCAGCGCGCCGAGGACGACGAGCGTCCACAGCAGCATCACGACCGCGGTGACGCGCTGGACCAGCCAGTCACGGAGGCCGTAGTGCGCCCCCACCACGTGCTTGGCGGCGAGGTTCACCATAGCCGGATCGCGATGCCGAGGGTGAGGACGATCGCCAGCACGAACACGATCGCGCTGGAGCGTCGCGCCGCAGCGAGATCGATGCCGACGTGCAGGTCGAGCAGCAGGTGCCGCACGCCCGCGAGCAGGTGGTGCAGGTAGGCCCAGACGAGCGCGAGCGCGACGAGCTTCGCGAGCGGATGCGAAACCAGAGTCGCGAACGACGCATAGGCGTCGGCCGATCCAAGGCTGGCCTTGAGACCCCACAGCGAGAGCGGGATTCCGGCGAGGAACAGGAGCGCCCCGCTCGCCCGGTGCAGGACCGACACGATGGCCGGCAACGGCTGCCGTATCGACGTGAGGTCGAGGTAGACGGGGCGAGTCGGCCTGGCGACCGGAGGAGGCGTGGACATGGCTAGCTCTCCCGACGCGACGGGCGGGCGGTCGGTGCGTCGACGCGCTGCCGGATGGGTCCCACGACGCTCGGAGCGCCACGCCTCCGCGGTTCGGCCGCGCGGGAGGGGCGGGATGCGCGCGCACGGACGCCCGGGCGGTTGACGATACGGACGTCGGTCGTCGTCGGAGTGGGCATCGTTCCGCGGTCCGGATCAGTCTCGCGATCGGCGCCCCCGCGTCGTGGGTCGGACGGGGGCGGGTCGTTGTTCATGGATGGAGCGATTGTGCACAGCAGCACCAAATTATAGCGCGCCGCGCGCGGGCTGTGCCAGACCCTGCCCGAGCGCGCCCGGTCATCCGAGCTCGTTCAGGTAGTGATGGTGCGCGGTCGCGCACAGTCCGCGACGCAGTTCCACCGGACGGCCGCCGTAGGTCGTGGTCACGCGATCCACCGCGAGCAGCGGCGTCCCGGGCGCGACGCCCAGGATCGCGGCGCTCTCGGCGTCGGCCGCGATCGCCTTGAGCGTCTCGTGCGCCTTCAGCATGCGCACGCCGAACTGGGTCTCGAAGAAGCCGTACATCGATCCGCGATAGGCGTCGACGCGCGCCTTCGTGAGCCCGCGGAACAGTGCCGCGGGCAACGTGATCTCGTCGAGCACGACCGGGACGCCGCCGAACTCGAGGATGCGGCGCAGCACCAGCACGGCATCGCCGGACTTCAGGTCGAGCTGCCGCGCGACCTCCCCGCCCGCCTTCGCGCGCCTCACGTCGACCAGGCGGCTGCCCGGGTACTCGTCGATGCCGTCGTCGCGCCGGATGCGCAGGAAGCGCGGCATCGACACCTTTTCCTCGGTGTGCGTCGCGACGAACGTGCCCTTGCCCTGGCGCCGCACGACGAGATTGTCGTCGGCGAGCGCGTCGATGGCCCGTCGCACGGTCCCCTGCGACACGCGGAACCGCGCCGCCAGATCGAGCTCCGAGGGGATCGCCTCGCCCGGCTTCCACGCCCCCGACTCGAGGTCGCGGACGATGAGCGCCTTGATCTGCTGCCAGAGCGGATGGAACGTCGGGGCGGAAGGTGCGGTCATCGGCGGAAATCGGGCGGGCGGCCGGTCGATCCGCGCCGGCGTCGACGGCCATTATGGGCACCCGCGCGCCCGAAGTCTATCTGCTATCATGCATCTTATATTAGATATAAGACTTGATTGACACCGTCCGTGGACGGCGCCTAGAATGCTGCTGCCGGGTCGCCTCCGCGCCGGCAGGCAGGGTCGGACCGCATTGTTGCGTTGCATCACGCGCTCCGCCGGGCCGACTCCGTCTTCACCGCACCAGGAGCCCTCGAGATGAAAGCCCCCATCCGCGTCGCCGTGACAGGCGCCGCCGGCCAGATCGGCTACAGCCTGCTCTTCCGCATCGCCTCCGGCGAGATGCTCGGCAAGGACCAGCCGGTCATCCTGCAACTCCTCGAAGTGCCGGTCGACAAGCCGCAGGCCGCGCTCAAGGGCGTGATGATGGAGCTCGACGATTGCGCGTTCCCGCTGCTCGCGGGCATGGTCGGCACGGGCGACCCGAAGGTCGCGTTCAAGGACGCGCAGATCGCGATGCTGGTCGGGGCGCGCCCGCGCGGGCCGGGCATGGAACGCAAGGACCTGCTGCTCGAGAACGCCAAGATCTTCACCGAACAGGGCCGCGCGCTCGACGCGGTCGCCTCGCGCGACATCAGGGTGCTGGTCGTCGGCAACCCGGCGAACACGAACGCCCACATCGCGATGAAGTCGGCGCCGTCGCTCCCGAAGAAGAACTTCACCGCGATGCTGCGCCTCGACCACAACCGCGCCGTCTCGCAGGTCGCCGCGAAGGCGGGCAAGCCGATCTCGTCGATCGAGAAGATGCTCGTCTGGGGCAACCATTCGCCGACGATGTACGCCGACTACCGTTTCGCCACCGTCGGCGGCCAGTCGGTCAAGGGCCTGATCAACGACGAGGACTGGAACCGCAACGTGTTCCTGCCCACCGTCGGCAAGCGCGGCGCCGCGATCATCGAGGCCCGCGGGCTGTCGTCCGCCGCGTCGGCGGCGAACGCCGCGATCGACCACATCCGCGACTGGGTGCTCGGCACGAGCGGCCGCTGGGTGACGATGG
The DNA here is from genome assembly GCA_022709775.1 of Pseudomonadota bacterium. The sequence continues at coordinate 1,857 of JAKLIE010000175.1, read as the reverse complement.
GCATCCCGTCCGACGGCAGCTACGGCATCCCGAAGGACATCGTCTACGGTTTCCCGGTCACCTGCGCGAACGGCGAGTACACGATGATCCGCGACCTGCCGATCGACGAATTCTCGCGCGAGCGCATGAACCTGACGCTCAAGGAGCTCGAGGAGGAGCGTGCCGGCGTCGCCTCGCTGCTCGGCTGACGCCCCCCGGCCGCGCCGGGCCGTCCTTCGAGGGGCGGCAGGCGCGGCGCGCAGCAGGAGACCGCCATCCCCATGACTCCCGGACAGAAGCTCCGCGACGCGCTCGCCGCCGAAACGCCGCTGCAGATTCCCGGCGCGATCTGCGCGTACCACGCGATCCTCGCGCAGAAGAGCGGCTTCCGCGCGATCTACCTGTCCGGCGGCGGCGTCGCCGCCGGCTCGCTCGGGCTCCCCGACCTGGGCATCAGCAATCTCGACGACGTCCTCGTCGACGTGCGCCGCATCACCGACGTGTGCACGCTGCCGCTGCTCGTCGACGTCGACACCGGGTTCGGCGCGTCCGCGTTCAACATCGCGCGCACGGTGCGCTCGCTCGAGAAGGCGGGCGCCGCGGCGATGCACATCGAGGACCAGGTCGGCGCGAAGCGCTGCGGCCACCGTCCCGGCAAGGCGATCGTGACGCAGGACGAGATGGTCGACCGCGTGAAGGCGGCCGTCGACGCGCGCGTCGACGCGTCGTTCGGCGTCATGGCGCGCACCGACGCGCTCGCCGTCGAAGGGCTGCAGTCGGCGATCGACCGCGCGTGCGCGTGCGCGGAGGCGGGCGCCGACATGATCTTCCCCGAGGCGATCACCGAGCTCGCGATGTACCGGAAGTTCGTCGATGCGGTCAGGGTGCCGGTGCTCGCCAACATCACCGAGTTCGGCTCGACGCCGCTCTACACGGTCGACGAGCTCCGCGGCGCCGGCGTCGCGATCGCGCTCTACCCGCTCTCGGCGTTCCGCGCGATGAACCAGGCGGCGCTCAACGTCTACGCTCACCTGCGCGCCGACGGCACGCAGAAGGCCGTCGTCGACACGATGCAGACGCGAACCGACCTCTACGAGTACCTCGGCTACCACGCGTACGAGCGGAAGCTCGACGCGCTGTTCGCCGCGAAGGGGCAGCGATGACGCCTCGACCGGCGCGAGCCCCGTCCACGACGACCGACCGTTCCGACCCGACGCCATGACCGAAGCCGCCCACGCCGCCCCCAGGCCCAAGAAGTCCGTCGCCTTGTCCGGCGTCGCCGCCGGAAACACCGCCCTGTGCACCGTCGGGCGCACCGGCAACGACCTGTCGTACCGCGGCTACGACATCCTCGACATCGCCGATACCTGCGAGTTCGAGGAGATCGCGTACCTGCTCGTCCACGGCAAGCTCCCGAACGTCGCCGAGCTCGCGGGCTACAAGGACAAGCTGCGCGCCCTCCGCGGGCTGCCGACGCCGGTGAAGTCGGCGCTCGAAGCGCTGCCGGCGGGCGCGCACCCGATGGACGTGATGCGCACCGGCTGTTCGGCGCTCGGCTGCGTGCTGCCGGAGAAGGACGACCACAACGTGCCGGGCGCACGCGACATCGCCGACCGGCTGATCGCGTCGTTCGGCTCGATGCTCCTGTACTGGTACCACTGGAGCCACAACGGCCGGCGCGTCGACGTCGAGACCGACGACGACTCGGTCGGCGGCCACTTCCTGCACCTCCTCCACGGCCGCAAGCCGCCGGCGTCGTGGGTCAAGGCGATGCACACGTCGCTCAACCTCTACGCCGAGCACGAGTTCAACGCTTCGACGTTCACCGCGCGCGTGATCGCCGGCACCGGGTCGGACATCTATTCCTGCATCGCCGGC
>JAKLIE010000174.1 GCA_022709775.1 Pseudomonadota bacterium | reverse complement strand
GGGTGAACAGGATCGGCGCGGACAACGCGGCGGCACTTCCGTGGGAGATCTGGATCGTCGACAACAAGGTCTACGGACTCTACGGCCGCTACCGCACGGCGCTCGGTTGGCCCGAACTCGGCATGGGCCAGTTCATGACGATCATGCGACATCCGGACACGACGATGCAGATGCTGGAAGGCGTCGCGCGGAAGCCGTGACCGGGGGTCGCGCCGCGGGCCGTCGGTTGCGCGGTCGCGACGCTCGCGCGCGCGGCGCCGTGGTCGGGATGCGCGACGCGTCGACTTCGTGGAGGGGGAATGACGCCTTGGGTGACGCTGTCGCGGGCCGCGCGCCTGATCGGCGTGCCGCGCGGGGTACTGCAGCGCGACGTGGCCGACGGGCGGCTCGCGACGAACGACGGGCTGGTCTCGCTTGATGGCCTCGCGAAGCTCTATCCCGACTGGCGCCCCGACGACTCGGGCGCGTTCGAGCGCACCGCGAAGGTCCGCGAGGAGGCGTTCGGCCGGCGCGTGCAGGAGCGCGTGCTGCCGCCCCAGGACGTCCTCGCGCAGCGTCTGTTCGCGCAGAGCCGCGAGCTCGCCGACGCGCGGACGCACCTCGCGCGCTACCATGAGCTCGTCGTCGCGCTGCGTGCGCGCATCGAGGCGCTGGCCGTCGAGTCGCCGTCGATCGCGCTCGAGGAGCTTCACGCCGCCCTCGACGGCGGCCTCGCGCAGGTGCTCGCGACCGAACCGGTCGACGCGCTGACGGTCATGGACGACGTGCTGAAGATCGTCTCGGCGCAGGTCACGGTGCGCCCCAGCGGCCGCGTCTACTTCGTGGAGGGGCGCGACACGCTGCTGCAGGCGGGACTCAAGGCGGGGCTCAAGCTCAATTACGGCTGCGGCAACGGCACCTGCGGCCTGTGCAAGGCGCGCGTGATCTCGGGCGACGTCGTGAAGATGATGCCGTTCGACTATCCGCTCTCCGAAGCGGAGCGGCTGCAGGGCCACACGCTGCTGTGCGCGCACTCGGCCGCATCGAGCGAGATCGTGATCGAGACGCTCGAGGCGCAGGGGCCCTCCGAGATCCCCGAGCAGGAGGTCGAGGTGCGCGTGCGCTCGGTGGCCCCGCTCGCGCCCGACACGCTGCTCGTCCACGTGCAGACGCCGCGAGGCAGCCGCCTGCGCTTCCTCGCCGGCCAGAGCGCGACGCTCTACGGGGGCGCGGGCGGCGTCGACGCGCGCGCGACCTGGCCGATCGCGAGCTGCCCCTGCGACGACCGCAACCTGCACTTCCACGTTGCCCGCGACCCCGGCGACGCGCTCGCGTCGATGTTCTTCGACGCGGCATTCCGTCCGGCCGATTCGCTGACGCTGTGGGGGCCGACGGGCGACTTCGTGCTCGCGGACGGCGGGCGGCCGCTCGCGTTCGTCGCGTGCGACACGGGCTACGCGCCGATCAAGAGCCTGATCGAGCACGCGATCGCGATCGACGCGGCGCCGACGATGTCGCTCGACTGGCTCGCGACGCGGCCCGACGGCCACTATCACGCGAACCAGTGCCGCGCGTGGGCCGCCGCGTTCGACGGCTTCCGCTATCAGGGACACGCCGCCGCGGATGGCGCGTCGGGCGCGCCGACGGTCGTCCTGGCGATGGCGAAGGCGCTGCCCCTGCCTCGGCACGACGTCTACGTCGCGGGCCCGGCAGCGTTCGTCGATGCGGCTCGCACGGCGCTTGCGGCGGCCGGTGTCCCCCCCGCGCAGATCCGCACCACGGTGGCGTGACGGCGATGGAACGCCCGAAGGTGATCCCGATCGTGCCGGCGGCGCCGGCCGCGCACGACGAGGAGGGCGACTGCAGCGGCGCGGAGCCGTTCGTTCTGATGGTGCTGGGCGACAGCATGGCGCCGGAGTTCGCCGAAGGCGAGATCATCGTCGTCGAGCCGGAAGGGCTCGCGTCCGACGGCTCCTTCGTCGTCGCGGAACTCCAGGACGGGTGGACGCTGCGCCGGCTCGCGCGCACCGAGGGCGGCTGGGAGCTGCGCGCGCTGGGCGCGGGGTGGCCGGCCGTCGCGATTCCCGATCTCGCTCCGGTGCGCGGGGTCGTGATCCAGAAGAGCAGTCCCGGCCGACGCCGGGCCGCGAAACGCTACGTCGAGTGACGCCGGCCGCGTCCCGGGAGATGTGTCGTGCCGTACTTCGTCTATCGCATCCACCGCTACGGCGGCCTCGAGAAGGTCGACGAGCTCGCTTCGTTCCGCGACGCGTCGGTGCGCGCGAAGGCGCTCCGCACGAGCCCCGACCTGCCGCCGGATTGCACGGTCAAGGTCATCTTCGCCGCGACCGACTTCGAGGCCGAGGACCTGCTGACGCAGGAGCGCGCGCCCAGGCCCGGCCTCGAGGGCGACGAATAGTCCCGGCGACGGGGCCCGGAGAAATGGTCGACGAGGCGGCATTCCGGGAGGCGCGCGACGCATCGACGCCGCTGCCCTGCATCTTCGCGAAGGCGGTTCTGGCCGGATGCGCTGCCTGCGCGACGTCGGCACGCCGCGCGCTGGCCGAGCGGGAGACGATCGGCTGCACGTCGCCGGTGGCGCGAGCGAACTGCGAGACGTTCGCGGCGCTGCTGCGCGAGCGTGCCGCGTTCGCGCTGAAGCTCACGGCGGCGGCGCCGCTGCCGCACGCGGTGGCGATGAAGCTGCAATGCGGCGGGCTCGCGGGCTTGCGCGCGTGCGCAGGCGAGGCGGAGGCCGACGTGCACCGGCTCGTCGCCGGCGAGATGGCGCGCCGGGGAAGCCTCGCGGAGCTGCCGTGGCCGTCGATCGTCGCGTCGGTCGCCGGCTGGCAGGGGCGGCGGCGTCATCGCGCGAAGGACGACTGGTGACGCCGGCGCACGACGACCTGGTCGCCGCGGTGCGCACGAACTGCGCGATCTCCGACGCGCGGCACGCGCGCGAGATGACGATGTGCACCTACCTGCTCGCGATGCGCGAGTACTACCGCTGGGAGCGCGGCGTGGCGCTGGGCGAGCCGCTCGTGCGCGCCGACGTCGGCGCGTGGCTCGCGGCGCGCGAGTCGGCGTGGGCGGCGCTCGAGGACGCCGACTATCGCCCGCTGCCGGTCGGCGCGCGGGCCGTCGATCCCTACGACGTGGAGGCGGTCAATCGCGCGCTGGTGCCGGAGGGGCTGGTCTACGGCGCCGGGCTCGGACGGTTCGGCAAGCCCCAGTTCTTCGTCGCAGCGCTCGAGCGCGAGGAGCGGCGTGGCGGGGCGCGGGTGCTCGTCGCCGGCCGCGAGCTTGCGCGCGACCTCGACGCCGCGCCGGCCGCGATGCGCGGCGACACGATCTACGTGCGCCAGGAGTCGCTCGCCCGCGTGCTGTGGGAGAAGGCCGAGGCGTGGGCGGTCAGGCGCAGCGACGGCGCGCTGAAGGCCGCGCTCGACGCGCATGGCTACGAGGAAGGCTCGGCTGCGGCGCTCGGGCGCATGGTCGCGGCCGAGACCGAGACGCTGATCCTGCACGAAGTGGGCGAGCACGAGGCCGCGGCGCTGCTCGGCCCGGCATGGGAGGGGTCGCTCTGCGGGCTCGAGCGTCGCGGCGCCTCCATCCTCATGCGCGCGGTGCGCGACCACCTCGCCGACTGCCTCGTGACGCTGCCCGAGCTCGTCGAGCGCAAGGCGGATGCGTCGCTGCACCTGTGGTTCGCGAACCTGGACGGCATGCGCCGCGAGCTGTTCCCGCGCGCGCAGGAAGCGTACCTCGCGTGGCGCGGCGGCGATCGGGGGCAGGCGCTGCTCGCGACGGCAGAGGTCGGGGCGGAGCACTGGCGCCGCGCGTGCGGCGTGGTCCTCGACGCGATAGCAGGCGACGACGGCGAACTGGCCGTCGAAGCGTTGGCGCTCGACGACGCGTTGCGTCTGTAGCGCACCCGCGCCTTCCGCTGCCCGGAAATGCAGCGCGCCCGGGGGGTGCCCGGGCGCGCGCGTTACGGCCTTCGGGTCAGCGGCGCATCAGAACCGGCGCTGGTACGCGATCCCCAGCTCGTACTGCCGCATGCTGATCGTCTCGCTCGCGTTCATCGGCGGGGCGCCCGGGGGCAGCTGGCCGTTGACGAACCCGTTCAGCAGGCTGGCGCCCGTCACCGACTCCCGCGGCGCGTACATGAACGCGCCGGTGATCTCGGACATGCGGTCGATCTTCCAGGTCGTACCGAGCGTGTAGTGGCTCTTCATCACGCCCGGGGCGAGGATGTTGAACGTCACGTCCTGCGCCTCGATCGGGTTGTCGCTGTGGTTGTAGCCGGCACGCAGCGTCCACGCGTCGTTGAGCCTGTACTGGACGCCGAGCTTCCAGACGTCGACGTTCTGCCAGCCGAAGCCCGCGCCGCTGCTGCCGCCGAGGCAGTTGCTCGACTGGCCGCCGGCGCAGTTGTAGATGAGCGCGCTGCGGTTGCTCACCGAAGGCGTGTCGTCGTAGAAGATCCGCTCGAAGTCCAGCGCGATCGTCCAGCGGTCGTCCGGCGTGAGCGTGGCGCCCACGACGAAGGACGACGGGATGTCGAAGCCGCCGCTCTCGGCGAACAGGCCCTTGTACTTGTCGAAGCTCCCCATGTCGACCTTGCTCGCGTACGCGACGCCGACGGCGAAGTACTGGTTGATCTTGCCCATGTAGCCGACGCGCACGCCGACGCCCCACGCGTCGTCGTAGCCGTTGTTGGTCACGTTGCCCGGGCTCGTCGACAGCATCGGGTTGTCGAACGCCTGCAGGCCATCGGCCTTGAAGCGCTGGTAGGTGATGATCGGCGCGATGCCGACAGAGTGGCCGGGCACGAACTGCCACGACACGTAGGGCGCGATCATCAGCTGCATCAGGTCGACCCCGAGATTGCCGTTGCCGCACAGCAGGTTGTACGGCCCCGCCGTCGGATTGAACTGCGCGCAGGCGCTGGCCGCGGGGATCTGCCCGCCCGGGTAGTTCGTGTTCATGCCGCCGTTGCCATACACCGTCAGGCCGAAAGCCAGCTCCGGGCTGTAGCGCCAGTTGATGCCGAATTCGGGGATGAAGAAGTTGGTGCTGCCGCTGGTAGCACTGCCGTCGATGCCGGCCGGCCCGGAGCC
>JAKLIE010000173.1 GCA_022709775.1 Pseudomonadota bacterium | reverse complement strand
AGACGCTGCCGGTGCCGCCGAGCGCGACCGAAGACGGGCTGCCCGTCGCGTTGTGCGCGACCCGCAGCGTGGCGCCGCGCGCGCCCGCCGCCTGCGGCCGGAACACGACCGTGTAGCTGCAGCTCTGTCCGGGCGCGAGCGCGGTGCCCGAGGGGCACGCGGCGACGAGCGAGAAGTCGCCGGGCTGGCTGCCGACCATCGAGGCGCTTCCGACGACCAGCGCCGCGGTCCCGACGTTGGTGATCGTCGCGGCGACCGGACTGCCCGACGATCCGACGGCGACCGTGCCGAAAGCGATCGCCGCCGGAGCCATGCTCGCGGCCGGCGCCAGCGCGGCCGCGATGCCGTTGCCCGACAGCGCCACGATCCCGTTCCCGCCGTTGCTCGCGATGTCCAGCGTCGCCGACTTCGCGCCGCTGGCGACCGGCGCGAAACGCACGGTCGCCGCGCACGACTGCGCCGCGGAGAGCGACGTGCCGACGGCGCAGGTTCCGCCGCGCGTGAACTCCGACGCCGCGCTTCCGCCCACGGCGACCGAAGCGAGCGTGAGCGTGCCGCCTCCGGCGTTCGTCACGGTGACCGTCTGGATCGCGCTCTGCGTGCCGACGAGCTGGTCGCCGTACGCGAGCGCACCCGGGCCCATTCCGAGCGACGGCGGCGTCACGGCGGCGCCGGTGCCGGAAAGCGTGGCGATCGGGAGCGCCCCCGCATCGGTACTGACCGTGAGCGTGGCGCTGCGCGCGCCGGTGGCGGACGGCGTGAAAGTGAACGTGATCGAGCAGGTCGCGCCCGCGCCGAGCGACGTCCCGAGCGAGCAGGTGCCCGCGCGCGTGAAGTCGCCGGGATTCGCACCGCCCATCGTCAGGCCGTTCAGCGTCACGATGCCGCTTCCGGCGTTCGAGACCGTCAGCGACTTCGCGGCGCTCGTCGTCCCGACCGTCTGGTTCGCGAACGCCGCGGTCGTCGGCGACAGGACCGGCGACGGTCCCGTCGACGCGCTGCCGGTGCCGACGAGCGACACACGGTAGGGCTGCGCCTCGCCGACGATGGGGATCGACAGGGTGGACGCGTAGGGGGCGACGGTCGACGGCGCGAACGTAAGCGTGAGATCGCAGGCCTGGCCCGGTCCGAGCACGGTGCCCGCCCCGCAACCGCTCGCCGCGAAGCCGGGCGACGAGAACGAGGCGGCCTGCAGCGTGATCGATGCGCTCCCTTCGTTCGCGAGCGTCAGCGCCTGCGGAATCGACGTCGCGCCCGACGCAACGCTCCCGAAGGCGAGCTCCCGCGGCAGTGTGCAGAGATACCCTGCCGATTGCCCGGCGGGGGTTCCGTAGAGGCAGCGGCAGCCGCGCACGTCGTCGTCGGTGAGCCCGACGAGGCTGTTGTAGTTCGAGTAGTCCGGGCCCGACATCACCGTCGAGTTCATGTTCGAGTGCGCGAGCCCGAGCTGATGGCCCCACTCGTGCACCGCCACGCGGTCGAGCGCCGGATTCGACGTCACGAGCGTCGGCGACAGGATGATGTCGCCGTCGACGAGCCGCGGGACACCGCCCTGCGTGCCGTACCACGACCAGGTGAGCCCGGCCGTGCTGCCCGACAGCGGTCCCCAGCCGACCACGTTCTGCAGGTCGGGCTGGCCGTTGACGCGGGTGTCGGGGGCCGTCGCCGTCGTGCCCTGGTACGCGTAGGTCACGCCGCAGACGGCGGTCCACTTGTTGAAGCCCGCCTGGATGCGCGCAACCGTCGTCGCCGCGTCGGCGAACGACGCGGGGGCGCCCGCCGGGTTGTAGCGCCAGGCGATCGTGCCGGGCCAGCGGACCGGCTCGTCGAACATGTAGAGGAACTTCGGGTCGCGGACGACGCCGGGCGCGTCGGCGTCGAGGACCACGTGGTCGGTCACCTCCTGCGCCCGCGCGGGCGCGACCGCGGCGGCCAGGGCCAGGACGAGGGCGGCCAGCAGGGTGGCGATCGGCAGGCGGGGCGCGGTCATCGGTGGTCGGGATCCGGAACGTCGGGTCGGGGTTATGACAGTAGCATAGCTCCGGGGTGCGGCCGCACGGTCCGGGAAGCAATTATCGATCCGCTCCGGTCCGGCTCCGGCCGGGGCCGCGGCACGGTATCCTCGCGGCGCCCTCGCCTACGCTCCGACCGCGCCGATGCCGATCCCGCCGCTCGATCCCGACTACCCCCGCGACCTGGCCGGCTACGGCGAGGATCCGCCGCACGCGCGCTGGCCCGGCGGCGCGCGGATCGCCGTGCAGTTCGTCCTCAACTACGAGGAAGGCGGCGAGAACGCGGTGCTGCACGGCGACGAGGCCTCCGAGACGTTCCTCTCGGAGATCGTCGGGGCGCAGGCGTTCCGCATGCGGCACCTGAGCATGGAGTCGCTCTACGAGTACGGGTCGCGCGCCGGCGTCTGGCGCCTCCTGCGGCTGTTCCGCGCCCGCGCCGTCCCGCTCACGGTGTTCGGCGTCGGCATGGCGATGCTGCGCCATCCGGCGGTCGTCGACGCGTTCCTGCGCGACGGGCACGAGATCGCGAGCCACGGCTGGCGCTGGATCGCCTACCAGCACGCCGACGAAGCGCTCGAGCGCGAGCACCTCGAGCGCGCGGTCGACGCGATCACGCGTCTCGCCGGCAGGCCGCCCGAAGGCTGGTATACCGGTCGCGACAGTCCCGCGACGCGGAGGCTCGTCGTCGAGCACGGCGGCTTCGTCTACGATGCCGACAGCTATGCGGACGACCTGCCGTACTGGACGGAGGTCGCGTGCTCGCGCGGCCGCGTGCCCCACCTCGTCGTCCCGTACGCGCTCGACACGAACGACATGCGGTTCGCGACGCCGCAGGGCTTCAACAGCGGCGACCAGTTCTACGCCTACCTGCGCGACGCGTTCGACACGCTCTACGAGGAAGGCGATCCCGCCGGCCTCGACCGGCCGAAGATGCTGTCGGTCGGCCTGCACTGCCGGATCGCGGGCCGCCCCGCGCGGCTCGCGGCGCTCGAGCGCTTCGTCGACCACGCGCGCTCGCACGACGGCGTCTGGTTCGCGCGCCGCATCGACATCGCGCGGCACTGGATCGCGACGCACCCGTACCGGCGCGCGTCACCCTGACGGCGGCAGCTCATCCCGTCGACGCCATGCCCCCCTCCACCGACGCTTCGTGCACCGGGTCCTCGCCGGACAGGCCGCGTCGCCGCAGGAGCAGGTAGGCAGCGGGAATCACCAGCATCGACAGCAGCGGCGCGGTGATCATGCCGCCGACCATCGGCGCCGCGATGCGCTGCATGATCTCCGCCCCCGTCCCCTCGCCCAGCATGATCGGCAACAGCCCGGCCATGATCACGGCGACCGTCATGGCCTTCGGCCGCACGCGCAGCACCGCTCCGTCCTCGATCGCCTCGCGCAGCAGCGCCACCGTCGGCGCGGCGCCGGTCGCGAGCCGCGCTTCCCACGCGTGGCGCAGGTAGATCAGCATCACGACGCCGAACTCCGCCGCCACCCCCGCGAGCGCGATGAACCCGATCGCCGTCGCGACCGACGTCGAGTAGCCGAGCGCCCACATGAGCCAGTAGCCGCCGACCAGCGCGAACGGCACCGCGAGCATGATCACCAGCGCCTCGTCGACGCGCCGGAACGCCAGATAGAGGAGCACGAAGATCACGACCAGCGTGAGCGGGACCACGTAGGCGAGCCGCTCCCGCGCGCGCTCGAGGTACTCGAACTGCCCCGACCACGAGATCGAATAGCCGGCCGGCGTGACGACGTCCCGCGCGACCACGGCCTGGAGGTCGCGCACGACGGACACGAGATCGCGCCCGCGTGCGTCGACGTACACCCAGCCCGACAGGCGCGCGTTCTCGCTCCGCAGCATCGGCGGCCCGTCGACGATGCGCACGCTCGCGACCGCCGCGAGCGCGAGTTGCGCGCCCGCCTCGGTGACGATCGGCAGCATGCGGATCTCGTCGACCGAGTCGCGCAGCTCGCGCGGATAGCGCACGCTGATCGGGAAGCGCGCGAGGCCCTCGACCGTCTCGCCGATGTTCTCGCCGCCGACCGCCGCCGCGATCACGTCCTGGATCTCGACGATGCTGAGCCCGTAGCGCGCGGCAGCCGCGCGGTCGATCTCGACGTCGAGGTAGCGCCCGCCCTCGAGCCGCTCCGCCAGGGCCGAGGTGACGCCCGGCACGTCCTTCGCCGCGCGCTCGATCGCGCGCGTCAGCCGGTTCACCTCCGCGAGGTCCGTCCCCGCCACCTTGACACCGATCGGGCTCTTGATGCCGGTCGCGAGCATGTCGGTGCGGTTGCGGATCGGCGGCACCCAGATGTTCGACAGTCCGGGCACGCGCACCGTGCGGTCGAGCTCGTCGATCAGCTTCGCGGTCGTCATGCCCGGCCGCCACTGCTCGCGGGGCTTGAAGCGGATCGTCGTCTCGATCATCTCGAGCGGTGCGGGATCGGTCGCCGTCTCGGCGCGGCCGACCTTGCCGAACACCCTGTCGACCTCCGGAACCTGCCGGATCAACCGATCGGTCTGCTGCAGCAGCTCGGCCGCCTTGGCGGCCGACAATCCCGGCAGCGCCGTCGGCATGTACAGGATGTCGCCTTCGTCGAGCGGCGGCATGAACTCGCCGCCGAGCCTCGCCACCGGATACGCGGTGGCGGCCAGCACGAGCGCGGCGAGCGCGAGCGTGGCTTTCGGAAAACGGAGCGCCCAGCGAAGCTGGGGCCGGTAGATCGCGGTGAGCCAGCGGACCAGCGGATTCGCATCCTCTCCGCGCATGCGGCCGCGGAGCGCGTAGCCCATCAGCACCGGGACGAGCGTGATCGCGAGCCCGGCGGAGGCGGCCATGGCGTAGGTCTTCGTGTAGGCGAGCGGCTTGAACATCCGACCCGCCTGGGCTTCGAGCGCGAACACCGGCACGAACGAGAGCGTGATGATCAGGAGCGAGAAGAAGAGCGCCGGGCCGACCTCCTGGCACGCTTCGATCATGGCTCTGGCCCGTGCGGCGGTCGTATGCTCCTCCGGTAGCCGCTCCAGATGCTTGTGCGCGTTCTCGATCATGACGATCGCCGCGTCGATCATCGCACCAATGGCGATGGCGATGCCGCCCAGACTCATCAGATTGGAGTTCATCCCGAGC
>JAKLIE010000172.1 GCA_022709775.1 Pseudomonadota bacterium | reverse complement strand
CAGCGGTTCGCGTCGCGAAGCCCCACCGCGATCGAGGTGCGCTGCTCGAAGCAACTGTACGGATAGCGCTGCAGGAAGTCGCGCACGCCCGGCAGTTCGCCCGCGAGCGACGCCTGCATCTGGACCGCGACGCCGCCGCGGCCGGGGATCGCGTCGGCAGGCCGCTCGACCGGGATCGACTGCGGGGCGGTCACCTGCTGGATCGTCGCCTGGTAGATCCGGTCGGGCACCGCCGCCTCGACCCGTTGCGACACCTTCATCGAGTCGCGCGCGCTGCCGTCCTTCGCGGCGACGTCGACCTGCCACGCGATCGACGTCGCGTTCACCGGGGCGGTCACCTCAAAGCTCGTCTCGCGCGCCTCGCCGGCCGCGAGCGAGAGCGTGCGCGGTTCGAGCCCTCCGAGCGCCTTGCCCGCCGCCGTCGCCTTCGCCTCGATCGCGAGCTCGAGCGGACGCTGCGACGCGTTGCGCACCATGAACGTCGCGCGGAACTTGTCCCCCTCGCGCACGAGCTGCGGCAGCCCCGAGAGCAGCATGACGTCCTGCGTCGAGCGGATCGTCGCCTCGCCGGTGCCGAACAGCGCGGCGCCGGACGACGCGACCGCGACGATCCGGAACGCGGTCAGCGAGTCGTTGAGCGGCACCTCGACCGTCGCGTTGCCGGCGTCGTCGAGCGGCACGCGCGCCTTCCAAAGCAGGAGTGTGTCGAACAGCTCGCGCGACGACGAGCGCCCGCCGCCGCCGCCCGGCGCGACCGCCTTGCGGCCGAAGTGCCGCTTGCCGATCACCTGCATCTGCGCGGTCGACGTCTCGACCTCGTCGCCGCGGCGCGTCATCATCGCGTCGAGGAGCTTCCACGAACCGTTCGGCCACAGCTCCAGCAATCCCTCGTCGACCGCCGCGAGCGCGACCTCGCTGCCCTTCGGCGGTGCGCTGCCGTCGGGACGGCGCACCGCGATCGCGACCGTCGCCTTGTCGCGCACCCTGAACACCGGACGATCCGGAGTCACCTTGACCGCGAGCTCGTGCGCGGACCAGCCGACCTTGACCTCCGCGAGCCCCATCCGGAACGACGGCTTCGCGAGGTCGACCATCGCGGTGGGCGCGGGATCGGCGATCCGCCCGCGCACGAGCAGCGCCGACACGAACACGTTGGGCGCGTAGTTCCCCTTGAGCGGAACGTCGAGCACCGGATTGCCGCGCGCGACGCCGGTCACGAAGGCGTCGAGCACGCCCTCGCGCTCGACCGTCACGAGCGCGGTCGCTTCCCTGAACGGCGTGCGCACCTGGAAGCGCGCGGCGCTGCCCGGCTCGTAGCGCTTCTTTTCGGGCAACAGGTCGATGCGGTCGTTGTCGGAGGCTGCGAACCACTGGTCTTCGTCGGCGACCACCCACGCGTCGACGCGCGTCACCGTCGCACGCCCATCGGCGTCCCGCGCACGCGCGCGCAGGATCAGGTAGCCGGTCGCCGGAGGCTTCGCCTCGCAGATCAGCAGTCCCAGCGAGTCGGTCGTGCCCTCGCACAGCGCGCCCGCGCGTTTCGTCTCGTGGCCGTGCTCGTACGCGTAGAAGCCGCCGATCAGGCGTCGCCGATGCGAGAACGTCTGGCGCCGGAACGCGTCGGTGTCGACGCGCACGCCCGGAAGCGGCCTGCCCGCGAGGTCGACCGCGACGACCGTGAACCTGAGCCGGTCTTTCGACGCGGCCCAGGTGTCCGGCTTGATGCCCAGCACGACCTTCGACGGCCACAACGCGACGCGCGCCGACGAGGTCAGCGTCTGCCCGTTGGGGTCGCGGTACTCGAGCTCGGCGAGGAGGTCCTGCGGCTCGTCGGAAGTCTCGACGTCCTTCACCGTCGCGCGCGCGCCGCCCGCGGCGTCGAGCGTCATCGCGAGCGTGGTGCCGCGCACGGTCCTCGGCGTGCTGCCCTCCTCGTCGACCAGGTCCGGGTCGCCGAACGTGAAGTCGCCCGCGCGCATGAACGCGTCGCCGAACTCCTCGCGGCCTTCCTTGACATCGCCGGCGGCGAATGCGAAGTCGTCGTAGCCGTCGAACGCCACGGACTTGCGCTCGGACTGCGTGCGCAGCGTCACCGGCAGACCCGCGGCGCCCCCGCCCGACAGGTGGTCGACCTGCACGTCGAGGCTCACGTCCTTCGGCCGCACCAGCGGCGTGCCGACCGCCTGCATTCGCGCGCGCATCAGCGGCACGCGGAACGCCTCGACCCGGAACGTGCCCGCGTGCCGGCCCTCCCCCGAGTCGCCGCGAGGCGAGAGCGCGCCGGCGACGTAGACCTCGTAGCTGCCGGCGAACGCGTCCTTCGGGACCGCGAACGTCGCCTCGCCCGAGTGCGGCGACCCGCCGCCCGCCCAGCGCACCGGCACCGTGTATTCCTTCTCCGATCCCTGGTGTCGGACCAGGAGGGTTTCGCCGAGCACCGTGCGCGGCACGAGCGCGAAGCCGGTGCCGATCTGCTCGCGCACGAACAGTTTCATCGACACGGTCTCGCCACCGCGCACGAGCGAGCGGTCGAACACCGCGTGCGCGACGAACGGCCCCTCCCAGCGCCCGCTCGGGACGTTGAACCGCCACGGCGCGATCCCCTCCCCCCAACTCGTGAACGCGAACGCCATGTCGTCCGCGGTGCGCGCCGAGACGAAGTACTCGGTCATCGCGTCGCCGAAGCCGCAGGCGGGCAGATCCTCGCGCTCGGGGAGCCGCGTCGCGATGCGGGCGATGCCCGACGCGTCGGAGCGGCCCTCCCAGTACGTCTTGCCCTTGCAGTCGCGCACCGCGACCGCGGCGTTGGGCACGACCGTGGCGTCCGAGAGCCGCGTCACCCACACGAGGGACGACTCGCGCCCGAGCTTCACGTGCACCGAAAGGTTGGTGACGAGTGCGGCCGAGCGCACGTGGAACGGCTTCGCGTCGGCGTTGAGCGCCGCACCGAGCTTCGGGCTCGCGAGCTCGACGACGTAGAAGCCCGCCGCGGCGAGCGGAATGCCGACGACCTCGAACGCCTTGCCGCCGCCGGGCTTCGGCACCGAGATCTTCGCCAGCGTGTCGGCGCTGTTGAACACCGACTCGGCGTAGCCGTTGCGCTTGACCGTCCACTGATCGGTCTTGTCGTCGTACTCGCGCTCGATCCGGTTCGCGTGCGCGAGCCGCTTGAACCACGCGACGATCGACAGGTCGTCGCCCGGCGCGATGCGGACGACCTTGCCCGGGATCGGCGCGTCCTTCGCCGAACCCGATGGCGGGCGCACGACGGTCGAAGCGCCCGAGAGCGCCGGCTCGACGTTGCGCACCGTCACCGGCAGCATCGGCTTCTCATTCTTCGGCAGCACGCGCTCGAGGATGCCGAAGTCGGCGGCGAACTTCGCGAGCGGCGGGTTCTCGTCGGTGCGCACCGTGAGCGGGAACGAGCGCGCGTTGGCGAGCGTGCGCCCCGCGTCGTCCTTCAATCCCTCGGGCAGCTCGATGCGGAAGCGCTGCTTTTCGGGCAGGCCCGGGCCGAACGTGAGCGACGTGACGTCGGTGCCGTCGGCATCCTTCGGCACGCTTGGCGGATACGTCCTGTTGGCCGCATCGACGAGCCGGATGCGCTCGGCGTCCGCCTTCGAGATCGGCGCCGAGAAGGAAAGCGAGAGCGGCAGGATCGGCATGCACTGCGCGTCCTTGTTCACGCGGGAGCACGAGAACGACGCTCGGAACGTCGGCCGCACCTTGAACGCGAGCGCGCGCGCGGCGCTCGTCGCCACCCCCGTCGTCGCGGCGATGCCCCGTCCCCAGACGAGCTTCACCTCGGCGTCGGCGGGCAGCGTGCGCGCGCACGCGAGCGTGACGAGCGGAGAGTCGGGCGCGTCGCGCAGCCGGAGGAATCGGTCCTGGTCGCTGCCGGTCGTCGGCAGCCGGAACAGGAAGCCGCGCGTGCGTCCTTCGTCGCCGTCGACGAGCATCATCCGCAGGTACGACGCCGCGAACGACTTGCGGTTGTCGAGGATCGTCTTCCGCTCGTCGCCGGTGACGAGCCGCACGCCGATCTCCTCGTTGACGCCGGCCGCGACGCAGCGCGCGTTCGCGGCTATCGTCTCCGGCTTCGCCGGCGCGTCGAGTCCCAGGACGAACACCTGGTTCTCGTCGATGCGCGAGCCTTCCCACGGGAGGCTGCGCACGATCGCGGGGCCGCCGGTCGAGAACGCGAAGCGCTGTCCCCCTGCGATCGCGGAGCCGTCGGCGGCGGCGAGGCCGGATTTGAGCGCGAACGCGCAGCGCACGCCCGC
The DNA here is from genome assembly GCA_022709775.1 of Pseudomonadota bacterium. Next base: position 867 of record JAKLIE010000172.1, on the reverse strand, counting down.
CGGCAGGTCGCGCGCGAAGTCGTAGACCCAGTTGCGCGTGTCCGTCCAGCGCCCCGAGCCCTTCTCGGCGCAGTCGATCTCGAACGGGTCCGGCAGCCGCGGATCGCCGAATGCCACCATCGGCTTCGCGAAGCGCGCGGTGACCTGCCGCACGCCCTTGACTTCGCCCTGCGGGCTGAACTGCTCGACCGGCTGGGCGAGGGCGGCGGTCGCGGCGAGCGAGACGAGGGCGGCGACGAGGAGGCGGGAGGCGGGCATGGCGGCGGGTTCGCGTTCGCGGAGCCCGGCGGGAATGCGGGATCGCAAGCTCGCGGTGTCGACCAGGCCGGCACCGCCGCTCCCCCGCCGCGGCGCCCGGGCGTGCGCCGCGTCGACCGCGATTAGATCACTTCGCGCGACGGCGGGGCAGGGCGGGGAATGGCGAAACGCTGATGAATGATGGCGCGGCGGCGACGGCGAATGGGGTCAGGGACGAGCCCGTCGGCGCATGGCCGGGTGGCCTGGTGCCTGCCCCCGGTGGCGGGGTTCCGTCTCAGAGCCCATTCTCCTCAACGACCCACGCTGTCGACGACCCCGTACCAGAGCGACAGTCGCTCGCCGCTCCCGGCATCGCCGAGCGCGCCCGCCGACGTGACCACCAGCACGAGCTTCCGCGCGGGATCGACGAAGACGTTCTGCCCGCGCAGTCCCCACAGTGCGAACTGGCGCTCGCGCCCGGACGAGACGACCCAGGTCTGGTAGCCGTAGCCGTAGAGCTCGCCGGTCTGCCCCGGCTCGAAACGGGGCGACGGCGGCGTGGTCGCCGTGCGCACCCACTCGGCGGGGATGATCTGACGGCCGTCGAGCGCGCCGTCGTTCGCGAGCAGC
>JAKLIE010000171.1 GCA_022709775.1 Pseudomonadota bacterium | reverse complement strand
CTCGTCGTCGTACGGCCCCACCCACTCGGCCGCGTCGATCGTGCCTTTCTCCAGCGCCGGGTAGATGTCGCCGCCCGCGATCTGCTGCGGCACGACGCCGAGCTTCGCGAGCACCTGGCCGGCAAAGCCGCCGATGCGCATCTTGAGGCCCTTGAGGTCGGCGACCGTCTTGATCTCCTTGCGGTACCAGCCGCCCATCTGCGCGCCGGTGTTGCCGCACAGGATCGACGTGATGCCGTACTCCTTCAGGAACTCGTTGTAGAGCTCCTTGCCGCCGCCGAAGAACCACCACGCGTCGAACTGGCGCTGGTTCAGGCCGAACGGAATCGCCGTGCCGAACGCGAACGTCGGATCCTTGCCGATGTAGTAGTACGGCGCCGTGTGGCCGCACTCGACGGTGCCGTTCTGCACGGCATCGGCGACCTGCAGGCCCGGGACGATCTCGCCCGCGGCGAAGACCTGGATCTGGAACTTGCCGCCCGTGACTTCGCTGACGGTCTTCGCGGCGGTCTCGGCCGCGCCGTAGATCGTGTCGAGCGACTTCGGGAAGCTGGAGGCGCAGCGCCACTTGATCGTGGGGGAACCTTGCGCGAACGCGGGAGCCGAGCCGGCGGCGAGGATGCCCGCCATGCCGGAGTTTTTCAGGAACGAACGGCGCTGCATGAACACTCCTCCTTCGACGTACGTGGATCGACACCGCCGGGGAGGCGGCTCTGAACCGCGGATTCTAGGGGGGGTCCCCGCGAAAAGCCACGGTTTTCGTCGGGAGGCTGCGCGATGCCGGACCCGGAAGCCCGGCGCGCCATCGCCGCACGTCGACCGGAGAGGCGGACCGCCCGGACACCCCGTGTGGCCGCGAGGGACCGTCAGCCAGCGGATGTTCGCTTGCGCTGCAACATGAGCGGGATCCCGGGACGCCGGATGTCCCGGTGCGCGCGCTCAGGGTCCGAGCTTGCGTACGGCACTGAACATCGCCCAGGCCCAGCCCGCCTGCCGTTCGAGCGTCTGCGTGAACCGGATCAGGTAGCGGGCATTGCCGGTGTCGAGCTCGACCATCCCGCCCGGCACGAACTTGTCGTCGGGTCCGATCAGGCTGCGTTGCGCGGACTGGCGGTTGTCGGCGTGGGCCGGCAGGTAGAGACCGAAGAACGGCCGGTCGGCAGCCTGCCGGGAACCGTCCGCGGGCGCGGACCAGGTGCGCAGCAGCACGCGGACGACGCGGCGCGCGATCACCTCGGCGCCGACCGTGATCTCGTCGACCTGCTGGCGCTGCATCCGGCGCACGACGGCGAGCGTCCATCGGTCGGCGTCCTGGATCGCGACGAGCTCGCCCAGCCGCGCGGGCGCTTCCTTCGCCGGCGCGGAGAGCCGGCAGCCGGTGTCGCTGCGGTCGGTCATCGTCCACATCGCGCCGCGGATGCGCCTGGCGACGCTCTCCGGGTTCGCGGTCGGATGCACGAGCTGCGTGACCTCGTCGTACGCGGCCGCGACACCGGGCATGCGCGCCTGGTCGGGCAGGCGGTCGATCTCGGCGATCGCGCGCGTGAGCGCCTGCAGCCCGGTCACCACCCGCACCTGGGCTTCCGTGCGGAAGCGCTCGGCGCGAGGCGCCTGCGCGATCGCCTCGGGCCCGTAGAGCGACGCGAGCCGCATCAGCAGCAGGCGTTGCTCGCGCGGCGGCAGGTCGCCGGGCTCCTGGACGGCGTCGTCCTGCTCGGGAAGCCAGCGCATGCGCTCGACGACGCGCGCGTACACCGGGGCGAGGTCGAGGTACAGGAGGCGGCCGCCGACGCCCGGCTTGTCGCGGCGCCTCAGGCCCTGCGCCCCGGTGAGATCGATGAAGAAGCCCGCGCCCTCCCCGGGCGGGGGCACCAGCGTCAGCGTCGGTGCCCAGTCGGCGAGCTGCCGCGAGACCCACTCGACCTGGTCGGGCGTGAAGTTGCCGGAGTCGAGCCGCATCAGCAACAGCGTCTGCACGTACTCCTGCTCGAGCGTGATCCCCGGCTGCGAGAACGCGCCCCCGCCCAGAACGAGCTGCTCGCGCTGCCAGCCGCGCATCCGCGCGAACTCGTAGAGCTCGTGGAAATCCCGCCACTGCGCCGGGATCCAGTGGCTGTAGCGGAACAGCCGGTAGCGTCCGTCGAGCCCGCGGTGGTGGGCGAGGCGGACGAGCACCCACGGCAGGATCGCGCGCCAGCGCCGGTTGTCCGCGCGCGGATAGCCGGCTTTCAGCGCGAGCTGGTAGGCGCCGATGAACGCCTTGACGAGGTCGAACGCGGCGTGCCACAGCCGCGACTCGACCGCCGAGCTCTTCTGGTAGTTCGCCGTGTACTGGCGCGTGATCTGCGCGAGCACGGGCTCGAGGCGGGAATCGATCCGCAGGAGCGCTTCCACCTGCGCCGGCCCGACGTCCCGCCGCGATCCGGGAAAGCCCGCAACGACGTCGAGCGCCTCCTTCTGGAGCGCGAGGATGTCGCCGCCGGGCAGCTCGCCGATCCAGCGCGCCGCGTGGTTCGCGCTCGCGAGCGGATCGGACAGGCGCCGAACCCAGGCCACCAGCGGATTGCCGAACGTGCGCGACGGTGCCATCGATGCGCGCTGGGGCGTGGCCATCAGCGGCCCCCGACCGTCATCCGTCCCACCAGGATCGACCCGGTGTGCCTGGCGCCGCGCCGGTCGACGTCGCGTCCGATCGCGACGATGTCGCGGAACATCTCGCGCAGGTTGCCGGCGATCGTGACCTCCTCGACCGGATGGGCGATCTCGCCGCCTTCGACCCAGAAGCCCGCTGCGCCGCGGGAAAAGTCGCCGGTCACCGCATTGACGCCCTGCCCCAGCTGCTCGGTGACGAGGAGCCCGCGCCCCATCCTGCGCATCAGCGCGGGCAGGTCGTCGTCGCCGTGCGAAACGACGAGGTTGTGGCTGCCGCCCGCATTGCCGGTCGTGCTCATGCCGAGCTTGCGCGCCGAGTAGCTGCCGAGGAAGTAGCCTCTCACCACGCCGCGCTCGACCACGACCCGCGGCGACGTCGCCACGCCCTCCGCGTCGAACGGCGCGCTGCCGCGCCCGCGCGGGAGGTGCGGCTCCTCCCGGATCGACACGTGCGGCGCGAAGACCTCCTGCCCGAGCGAGTCGAGCAGGAACGAGCTCTTGCGGTAGAGGCTGCCCCCCGAGATCGCCTGCACGAACGCGCCGATCAGATCCGCGGCCTCGGGCGCCTCGAAGAGCACCGGGCAGTCGATCGTGGAAAGCGGCCGGGCACCGAGCCGGCGGGCGGTCCGCTCGCCGGCCGCGCGGCCCACTTCGTCCGCGCGCTGGAGATCCTGCGGCGAGCGCGCGGCCGTGTACCAGAAGTCGCGCTGCATGCCGTCCTCGTCTTCGCCGATGACGCTGACGTCGATGTGGTGGCGAGAGCTCCGGTAGCCGCCGCGGAAGCCCAGCGAGTTCGCGTAGACGAACTCGCTCTCGCTGCGAGACACGGATGCGCCTTCCGAGTTGGTGAGGCGCCGGTCCACGGCAAGCGCCGCGGCTTCGGCCTCGCGCCCGAGCTCGATCGCCTCGTCGACGCCGAGGTTCCAGGGATGGTAGAGATCGAGGTCCGGCCAGTTGCGGGCGAGCCGGTCGACGTCCGCGAGCCCCGCGCACGGATCCTCGGCCGTGAAGCGCGCGATCGCGAGCGCCTTGCCGACGGTGTCCCGGATCGACGCGTCGGAGAAGTCCGCGCTGCTCGCGTGCCCGCGCCGCCGGCCCAGGTAGACGGTGACCGACACGCCCTTGTCGCGGTTGTAGGCGATCGTCTCGACCTCGCCTTTGCGGACCGTGACGCTCTGGCCCACGCCCTGCGACACGTCGGTCTCGGCGGCGGTCGCGCCGCCGTTGCGCGCCGCGTCGAGCACGACGGCGGCGACCCGCTCGAGTTCCTCGGTGCCGACGGGGAACCGGTCGGCGTGGCTCGGGGGGGCGTCGCGGTGCTTCTTCTCGAGGGCGGTGGGCGCGGTCATCGTCGTTCGACGGGGCTCAAGGACAATTCCGCAGCCTGCCTGCCGCCGCGGTACGCGTTCGCGGCAGGCGAACGAAAGCTGTCGTCTATCATAGCAAAGCCGCTCCAGCCCATGACGCCCTCCTTCCGCCGCCCGCCCGCCCGAAACGACCTCCCGACCGACGGGGGGGGCGCCGACGCGCGTCCGTCGAAGACCCGCTTGAAACGCGAGATGGAGGCGCTCCAAGAACTGGGCGAGACGCTGGTGGCGCTGGACACGGCGCGCCTGAAGTCGCTGGACCTGCCCGAGCGGCTCGTCGACGCGGTGGTGCTGGCGCGAAGCATCACGAAGCACGAGGCCCGGCGGCGCCAGATGCAGTACCTCGGCCGGCTGATGCGCGACGTCGACCCGGCGCCGATCCGCGCGGCGATCGATCGCTGGGAGACCGTCCCGCGCGAGGAGAAGGCGCGGTTCGCGGCGCTCGAGGGCTGGCGCGACAGGATTCTCGCCGACACGACTTCGCTCGACGCATTCGTCGCCGAGTACCCGGATGCCGATCGCGCAGGGCTCGCGCGCCTCGCCGGGGCCGCGCGGACCGAACGCGCCCGCGGCGAGCCGCCGCGGGCCTCGCGCGAACTCTTCCGGGCGCTCCGGCGCGCCACGGGCGACGGCTGACCGCCCGCTTCCGACCTGCCGCCGCCACGAGATCCCATGCCCCCGTTCACGATCGGCCTCGTCTCCGTCTCCGACCGCGCGTCGCGCGGCATCTACGAGGACCAGGGACTCCCCGCGCTCGAGGCGTGGTTCGCGGGCGCGCTCAAGACGCCCTGGCGCGCCGAGAGGCGCCTGATTCCCGACGAGCAACCGGTGATCGAGCGCACGCTGATCGAGCTCGCCGACGTCGCAGGATGCGACCTCGTGCTCACGACCGGCGGCACGGGTCCCGCGCCGCGCGACGTGACCCCCGACGCGACGCTCGCGATCGCCCATCGCGAGATGCCCGGCTTCGGCGAGCAGATGCGCCAGATCTCGTTGCGGTTCGTGCCCACGGCGATCCTGTCGCGGCAGGTCGGCGTCGTGCGCGGGCGGACGCTGATCCTCAACCTGCCGGGCCAGCCCAAGTCGATCCGCGAGACGCTCGAGGGGGTGAAGGACGCCGACGGCCGGGTCGTCG
>JAKLIE010000170.1 GCA_022709775.1 Pseudomonadota bacterium | reverse complement strand
GCCCTCGGACCAGCGCCTGCCGGTCATCAGCCGGCCGGTGAACTCGTCGACGGTGGTCACCTCGCCGTTCTGCACCACGTAGTGCTGGTCGCGGTGGTAGAGCGCGTGCGCGCGCAGCGCCGCGTACAGGTGGTGCATGAGCGAGATGTTCTGTGCGTCGTACAGGCTCGTCCCCGCCGCGAGCAGCCCCGCGTCGGCGAGCACCGCTTCCGCGTGCTCGTGGCCCTCCTCCGACAGCAGCACCTGGTGGGCCTTCTCGTCGACCCAGTAGTCGCCCGGCCCGGTCTCGGTCTCCTGGCGCGTCAGGCGCGGAGCGAGGTCGTTCAGCCGGTAGTACATCTCGATGTTGTCGTCGGCCTGGCCCGAGATGATGAGCGGCGTGCGCGCCTCGTCGATCAGGATCGAGTCGACCTCGTCGACGATGGCGAACGGCAGGGTGCGCTGCACGCGCTCCGCCGTGTGATAAACCATGTTGTCGCGCAGGTAGTCGAACCCGAACTCGTTGTTCGTGCCGTAGGTGACGTCCGCCGCGTAGGCCCTCTGCTTCGCTTGGTGGTCCATCTGCGACAGGTTGACGCCCACCTCGAGGCCCAGGAACCGGTAGATGCGCCCCATCCAGTCCGCGTCGCGCTGCGCGAGGTAGTCGTTCACCGTCACGATGTGCACGCACCTGCCGGTGAGCGCGTTCAGGTAGCCGGGCAGCGTCGAGACCAGCGTCTTGCCTTCGCCGGTCCGCATCTCGGCGATCTTGCCGTGATGCAGCGCCATGCCGCCGATCAGCTGCACGTCGAAGTGCCGCATGCCGAGCGCGCGCTTGCCGGCTTCGCGGACCACCGCGAACGCCACGGGAAGCACGTCGTCGAGCGACTCGCCCTTCGCGAGGCGTTCCTTCAACTCCCCGGTCTTCCCGCGGAGCGCGGCGTCGTCGAGCGCGGAGATCGCCGGCTCCAGCGCGTTGATCTCGCGGACGACGGCGCGATACTGCTTGAGGAGCCGCTCGTTGCGGCTGCCGAAGATGCGGGTGAGGATGTTGGAGATCATCGGATGGAGGAAGTCACGGGCCCTCGGGACGACATCGCCGTCCCCGGCGCCCCGGCATCGGCGCACGTCGCGCCGGGAGGGAAGCCGGCCGCGCGGACGCGCCGGCGCAGCGTGCTAGTTCTGCAGGAAGCGGGCCGGGTTCTGCGGCACGCCGTTCAGCCTGACCTCGAAGTGCAGATGCGGCCCCGTCGACCGGCCGGTCGACCCGACCGAGGCGATCTTCTGACCGCGCACGACGAGATCGCCCTCCCGCACGTCCATCGCCGACGCGTGCGCGTACCGCGAGACGAGGCCGTTGCCATGGTCCACCTCTACCATTTTACCGTACTCGCGATGCGTCTCCGCGTAGATCACCTTGCCGCTCGCGGCGGCGACGATGGGCGTACCCGACTCCGCCGGGAAGTCGATGCCCTCGTGGTAGGACTGCTGGCCCGTGAACGGGTCGATCCGGTAGCCGAAGTTCGACGAGTACCACCCGTCGACGATCGGCAGCAGGCTGGGCAGGAACTTGAGGCTGGCGGAGTTCTGGATCAGGAGGGCGTCGAGGACCGAGAGCTGGTCCGTTCGCTGGTCGATCTTGCGGCGCAGGGCCTCGAGCAGCGTCGAGAACTCGTCGACCGAGAGATCGCGCGGCGCGATCGTCGTCGACTCGGCGCCGCCGCGACCGGGCGGGGTCCCCTTCGCCGGCAGTTCCTGAGGCTTCAGGCCCGCGACGCGCGCGAGGCGGTCGCCCAGATTGTCGAGCCGCATCACCTGCGCCTCGAGGTCCCCCAGCTTGAGCGCCATCGCGTTCAGGTGGCCGTGGACCTTCTCCTGGGTCCGCTGCGCCTCCTCGCGCTGGTCGGCCAGCACGATCGCCTGCAGCCACGGGTGATTGACCGCCGCGGCCCATCGCAAGGTCGCGTAGTTGAACACGAGCGTGAACAGCACCAGCGTGACGAAGGTCGCGACCCCGATCGCGACGCCGTGACGCCAGTCGAGCGAGAGGGTTCTCGCACGCGCACTCGCTCCGCTGACCAGTATGATGTCCAACTCGAAAGGCTCCTTCGACGCGAACGCTCCGATGCCGGGAAGACCGCTTCCGCCCGGGAGGCCGCTCGCCCGCGTGCTCGCGGACGATCCCCTGCTCGCCGCCTGGAACCGCCGCCGCCGCGACGAAACGCGGGTCACGCGGGCGGTCCATGCCGCATTGCCACGACCATTGGCGGCGCACGTCGCCGCATTGCTGCCCGAACCCGACCGGCTCGACCTCGTCGCGACGACCGGGACCATCGCTGCCGCATTGCGGCACCGCCTGCCCGCCGTCCGTACGGCACTCGGGCGCGAGGGCATGGAGTTTAGGGAAGTTCGGGTCCGAGTGCAACCCGCCTCCGTCCGACAGGCGGAAAGGAAAATCCTTCCGCGTCAATGGGATAGCGCCCAAAAAGCGGCGCTGGAGGGGCTGGCCGGCTCGTTGCCGGAAGGTCCTCTCAAGGCTGCGGTGGCCGGTTGGCTCAAGCGGTCCGGTCGCTGAGACGCTGCCGCCGGCGCCGGTGCGGGTCGCGGAGGGGACCCGGTCTCCCGCGCTACAGCATGATCAGCACGCGCTCGACCGCGAAGAAGACGAGTACGCCGGCGAGCGCCAGGACGAGCAGCTTCACCACCTGCCAGATGAACAGGAGGTAGCGGCGGTCGCGCGTGAACAGGTAGAGCAGGAACGCGACGCCGATCGCCGCGAGACCGAGCACCAGCAGCAGGCGGACGATGATCATGGCGATCGGGGGTCAGTCGGTGAAGGGCGCGTCCGGCGAAAGGGGGCGCCGCGGCGATCCGGCCGACCGCCGCCGGGGCGGACTCGCCCGGCCGGCGATGCGCCCCCTCAGGCCGTCGCGGCGCGCCAGTCGTAGAACGCGCTCGGCACCTCGTCGGCCGCGTCGAACGTGACGAGCCGGGCCGCGTCCGGCCGCGCGAGCAGCGCCCGGGCGAGCGCGTTGTTCAGCGCGTGGCCCGACTTGTACGCGGTGTACTGGCCGATGAGCGGATGGCCGAGCAGGTAGAGGTCGCCGATCGCGTCGAGGACCTTGTGCCGCACGAACTCGTTGTCGTAGCGCAGCCCCTCGGCGTTCAGCACGCGCACCTCGTCCAGCACGACCGCGTTCTGCAGGCTGCCGCCCAGGCCCAGGCCGGCGGCGCGCATCGCCTCGACGTCCTGCATGAATCCGAACGTCCGCGCGCGCGCGACCTCCTTCACGTAGGAGTGCTCGGCGAAGTCGATGACGACGTGCCGGTTCTCCGATCCGAACACCGGGTGCGGGAAGTCGATCGTGAAGTCGAGGCGGAACCCGTCGCAGGGGTCGAAGCGCGCCCACTTGTCGCCGTCGCGGACCTCGACCGGCGCGACGACGCGGAGGTAGCGCTTCGGCGCGGCCTGCTCGACGATGCCCGCGCCCTGCAGCAGGAACACGAACGGACCGGCGCTGCCGTCCATGATCGGGATCTCCGGACCGGCGACGTCGACGTGCAGGTTGTCGATGCCGAGGCCCGCGAGCGCGCTCATCAGGTGCTCGACGGTCGAGACGGTCGCCGCGCCTTCCCGCAGCGTCGACGACAGCCGCGTGTCGCCGACCTGCGTGGCCGACGCCGGGATCGCGACGGGCGGGGCGAGATCCGTGCGATGGAAGACGATGCCCGTCTCCGGCGCCGCCGGGCGCAGCACGAGTTCGACGCGGGCGCCGGTGTGCAACCCGACGCCGGTCGTGCGCGTGGCGGCCTTGAGGGTGCGTTGGCGGAGCATGTTGGGGTGGACTCCCGCGCCGGGCGGCGGTTCCGCAGGATCGCGCCTGCCGGGGGCGGAACCGGGGGATGCTAGCACAAGCCCCCGGCTTCCGCGCTCTCCCGTCAGTCGGCCTGCTTGCGCAGGAAGGCCGGGATCTCGATGTCCGAGGCTCCCGCCGTCCCGCCCCCCACCGAAGGCGAGCGGCGCCGGACGACCGCCGGCTGGTCGAGCTTGTCGTAGTCGATCGTCTCGACCGTCATGCCCAGCCCGTCGGTCCCCGTGCGCTCGACGACCGCCGGCTGCTGCAGCACCTGGAGCGTCGGGGGGACGCGCTTCGTCTGCGCGGCGGCGCCGCCGAGACCCGTCGCGATCATCGTGACGCGGAGCTCTTCGGCCATCGCGTCGTCGATGACGGTGCCGACGATCACCATCGCGTCCTCCGCGGTGAACTCCTTGATCGTGTTCATCACGTCGTGATATTCCTTCATCCTGAGGTCGGACGCGGCGGTGATGTTGACCAGCACGCCGCGCGCGCCGGCGAGGTTGACGTCCTCGAGCAGCGGGCTGCGGACCGCCGCCTGCGCGGCGGAGCGGGCGCGTTCCGCGCCGCTGGCCGAGGCCGAGCCCATCATCGCCATGCCGACCTCGCCCATCACGGTGCGCACGTCGGCGAAGTCGACGTTCACGAGGCCGGGGTTGTTGATCACCTCGGCGATGCCCGACACGGCGCCGTGCAGAACGTCGTTGGCCGCCGCGTACGCGTCGAGCACCGAGACGTCGTCGCCCAGCACGGCCATCAGCTTGTCGTTCGGGATGATGATGAGCGAGTCGACCCGCTTCGCGAGCTCCTCGATCCCGGCCTGCGCGACCTTCTGGCGCTTGCCCTCGAACGTGAAGGGCCGCGTGACGACCGCGACGGTCAGGATGCCGAGCTGCTTCGCGATGTCGGCGATGATCGGCGCCGCGCCGGTGCCGGTGCCGCCGCCCATTCCCGCGGTGATGAACAGCATGTCCGAGCCCGCGATCAGCTCGCCGATGCGGTCGCGGTCCTCCATCGCCGCGTCGCGGCCGATCTCCGGCTTCGCGCCCGCGCCGAGGCCGCGGGTCAGCGCGGTCCCGAGCTGGAGCTGCGTGCGCGCGTTCGAGCGCTTGAGCGCCTGGGCGTCGGTGTTGGCGCAGATGAAGTCGACGCCCGACAGGCCCCTGATGATCATGTGCTCCACCGCGTTGCCGCCGCATCCGCCGACGCCGATGACCTTGATGATCGCCCCGTCCTGCGGAGCCTGGTCGATGATCTCGAACATGTGATTACCCTTCCTTTCCTGTCTTCAAGCGTTGCCGGTTGGCGTGGTCGCCTTGTCGTCCGTCGGATTGCGCCGCCCTCGTGCC
>JAKLIE010000017.1 GCA_022709775.1 Pseudomonadota bacterium | reverse complement strand
CGAGGCTTCGACCTCGGACTCGCCGGCTCGCGCGCCGTCGTGACCGGCGGCTCGGGGGCGATAGGCGCCGCGATCTGCCGGATGCTCGCGCAGCAGGGCGTGAGCGTGTGGTCGCTCGACCGCCTTGTGCCCGCCGAGCCGATGCCGGGTGTCCGCCCGGTCGTCGCCGACGTGCGTTCGCGCGACTCGATCGCGAAGGCGTCGGCCGAGGTTGCGAAGGACGGCCCGGTCGACATTCTCGTCAACTCGCACGGGCTGCAGATCCGCGCGGGCGCGATGGACTGCACCGACGAGGCGCTGGCGGAGATCCTCGACGTCAACGTCGGCGGCTGCTGGCGCACCTGCCAGGCATTCGGCGCGGAGATGAAGTCGCGTGGCGGTGCGATCGTCAACATCGCAAGCATCAACGGGATCGTGGCGGCGAAGACCGGTGCGGCCTACGGCGTCTCGAAGGCCGCGCTGATCCACTTCACGCGGGTCCTCGCGCTCGAGCTCGCGCCGAAGGTGCGCGTGAACGCGGTAGCGCCGACCGCGGTGCGATCTGCGATGACCGCGGACCTGTTCCGCGACCCGGCCTACGAGCAGGGCAAGAAGGCGGCGATTCCGCTCGGGCGCATCGCGACGGCCGAGGACGTGGCGAACGCCGTCGTGCTGCTCGCGTCGAACAGGACCGCGTTCGTGACCGGCCAGACCTGGGCCGTCGATGGCGGCATCTCGCTGCCATGACGCATGCTGCGAACGGGAGGTTGGCGATGAAGTCCGCGGTGAGCGCGATCAACACCGACCCGGCCGTGCGCGGCGAGCAGTCGTTCGCGCCGCGGGTCATCCTCAACGACTGCACGCTGCGCGAAGGCGAGCAGGCGAGCGAGGTCAACTTCGGGCTCGATGCACGCCTGCGCATCGCCGAAGCGCTGCACGATGCCGGCATCGCGCAAGTCCAGGCGGGCTATCCCGGGCGATCCGAGACCGACTTCAGGACGATCGTCGAGATCCGCAAGCGGTTCCCGTCGTGGACGGTCGAGGCGGTCACGCAGGTGTTCCAGAAGGACTGGCGCGATCAGATCGATCGCGCCGTCGACTCGGGCGCCGACTGGATCGACCTGATCTATCCCGTGTCCGACCTTAGGCTGTCGATCGTTCAGAAGGTCACGCGGGCGCAGATGCTCGTGCGCGCCGTCGAGGCGGTCGACTACGCGTGCTCGCGCGCACCGAACGTTCGCTTCGCGCCGACCGACACCGGGCGAGCCGACCTGGGTTTCCTCGAATCCGTCTACAAGGCCGTCGTCGCGGCGGGCGCGAAGCGCGTGACGGTCGCCGACACCGTCGGCGCGCTCCATCCGCGCGCGACGGCGTTTCTCGTTCGCCGTGCGGTGGCCGTCGCGGGCGTGCCGGTGCAGGTTCATTTTCACGACGATTTTGGGCTCGCGCTCGCGAACACCCTCGCGGCAGCGGAGGCGGGCGCGACGATCCTCGACGGCACCGTGCTCGGCGTTGGCGAGCGTGCCGGCAATGCGCCGCTCGAGGAACTGGCGGCAAGCCTCGAGGTGCTCTACGGCGTGCCCACGGGCGCGAAGCTCGAGCGCATGAGCGCGCTCGCCTCGCTCGTCGCATCGGTGTCGCGGATCGACGTCCCGCCGCACAAGGCGATCGTCGGCAGCCACGCGTTCGCGCACAAGCTCGACGCGCACGTGATGGGCGTTTCGCTCGGGCCTTCCGCTTACGAGTCGGTCCCGCCCGAGACCTTCGGCAACAGCCGGCACATCGGGCTCGGGCGCCTCTCCGGTCACAGCGCGGTGGGCGCGCGTCTCCGCCAGCTGGGCTTGAACGTCGACGACGACGCGCTGGTCGACGCGCTCGCCGCCGAGGTCCGGGCGACCGCCGAGAGACAGAGCGCCCCGATCGGAGACGACCAGCTCCTCGCGATGCTCGAGCGATTGAAGTCGGCCGCTTGACGGCGCGCGTCCCACGAAACCTTCCCTTTCGTCCTTCCCCGGAGAACCCGACGTGCTGACCCTGAAGCGCCTGAGCCTCGCCGACGCCCAACTCATCCTCGATGCCTGTCAGAAGAAAGCCGTCGAAGTGGGCACCCCGAAGGACATGGCAGTCGTCGACGAGGGCGGCCACCTGATCGCGTTCCGGCGCATGGACGGCGCGAAGTTCTCGTCGGTCGAGATCGCGATCAACAAGGCATTCACCTCGTCCGGCGGCGGGCGCGCGACGCGCGACTACAAGACCGTCGCGGGCGCGGGCGGCGCCGCGTTCGGCCTTCACACGCAGTTCCAGGGCCGCTTCACGATCCTGGGGGGGGGCATTCCCGTCATCGTCGATGGCCAGATCGTCGGTGCGGTCGGCATCAGCTCGGGCGCGGCCGACGAGGACCACGCGGTCGGCGAGGCCGGCATCGCCGCGTTCATGGCGACGCAGAAGGGCTGAGGTGCCAGCGACGCCCGCATCGCGAGTCGCCCGTGCCAGGGAGCGAGCGCCGTGAGCGGCGGGACGACGTCGTCCGACGCGGGTGTGCAAATGCGAGCCGGCCGCTTCGCGCGGGTCGTTGCGGCGGGCGAGGAGCTTCGCGTCGCCGACGTTGCCGGCATGCTCTCGGAGCGAGGGCTCGACATTGCCCGGGTGCCCTACGTCGCGCGCGCGATTCTCGAGAACCTGGTCCGCCAGGTCGCATGCAAACAGTGCGAGCCGGAGCGGCTGGAGACAGCGCTCGACTGGCGCACCGCGCCGGCGGGAATGGCGCTACCGCTCGCCGTATCGCGGCTCGTCATGCCCGACTCGAGCGGGATCCCCGTGCTGGCCGATCTGGCGGCACTGCGCGACGTCGTGGCGCAATCCGGGGGAGAGCCGGCGAGCGTGACCTTCGCGGTGCCGGCGCATCTCGTCGTCGATCACTCGGTGCAGGTCGACGTCGCCGGCGTTCCCGAGGCGCTCGCGCGCAACCTCGACCGCGAGTTCGAACGCAACGGCGAGCGCTACCGGTTCCTCAAATGGGCGCAGCAGGCGTTCGAGGGCATCCGCATCGTGCCGCCGGGAACGGGGATCATCCACCAGATCCAGGTCGAGAGGCTGGCGTGTCCGGTCGCGCTCGACGCGCGCTTCGACGAGGCGACCGCGGGCGCCGAGCTCGTCATCGGGACCGATTCGCACACGCCGATGGTCAACGGCATCGGCGTGATCGGCTGGGGCGTGGGGGGCATCGAGGCCGAGACTGTCCTGCTCGGCGACCCGCTCGTGGTGCCGAAGCCGTCCTGCGTCGGCGTTCGGCTGCGGGGGCGGCCGCAGCCCGGCGTTCTGGCGGCCGACCTTGCGCTGGCCATCACCGAGCTGCTTCGCCGTGGAGCGCCGGTCGGCGCGTTCGTCGAATTCGTCGGCGACGGTGCGAGCGCGCTCGCGGCTCCCGATCGCGCGACGATCGCCAACATGGCGCCCGAGTACGGTGCGACGATGGGGTACTTTCCGGTCGACGGCGAGACGCTCGCGTTCCTGCGCGCGACCGGGCGTTCCGAGGGCGACGTCCTGCGCACCGAGGCGGTCGCCCGTGCGCTTCGACTCTTCCGCGAGCCGGGCGATCCGTTGCCCGACTACGACGCGACGATCGAGGTCGACCTGTCGGAGATCGATCCGGCGATGGCGGGCCCGCGGCGGCCCGAGTCCCGCGTCGGGCTGCGCGACGTCGCGGCGAGCTTCGCCGCCGCGCTCGCGCGTCCGGTCGCCGACGACGGATTCGCCGCGGCGGAGGCGGCCGGCGTCGAATGCACGGTGGGCGGCAGTTCCGCGAGGCTCTCGCACGGCTTCGTCGCGATCGCCGCGATCACGTCGTGCACGAACACGTCGAACCCCGCTTCGGTGATCGCGGCGGGGCTCCTGGCGCGAAACGCGCACGCGCGCGGGCTGTCGCCGGCGCCGTGGGTCAAGACGTCGTTCGCACCCGGATCGCGAACCGTCCCTCGCTACCTGGCCGATCTCAACCTGCTCGAGCCGCTCGAGGCTCTCGGGTTTTCGGTCGTGGGCTACGGATGCACGACCTGTGGCGGCAAGTCCGGTCCGCTGGACGCGGGTGTCGCCGAGGCGGTCGAGCGCCACGGTCTCGTGGCGGTGGCCGTGCTCTCGGGCAACCGAAACTTCGAGGGGCGAATCCACCGCCTGGTGCGTGCCGCGTACCTCGGCGCACCGCACCTGGTGGTCGCGTACGCGATCGCCGGCCGCATCGACGCCGATCTCGCCCGGGATCCGCTGGGCGTCGACGCGCGCGGCCGGCCGGTCTTCTACGCGGACGTCGCGCCCGATCCGGACGAGGTCGAGGCGCTCGCGGCGCGGGCGCTCGGCCCGCGGCTCTTCGACGGGGTCTACGCGGCGCTCTACGCCGGCCCGCCGCAGTGGCAGCGCCTCGCCGCGCCGGCCGGGCAGCGGTTCGCGTGGGACCCGGCGTCGACCTACCTCGTTCGGCCGCCGTTCTTCGACCGCGACGCGGACGCGTTCGCCGACCGCATCGAGGGTGCGCGCGTCCTGTGCCTGATGGGCGATGCAGTGAACACCGATCACATCTCGCCCGGCGGTGAGATTCCCGCCGATAGCGCCGCGGGACGCTACCTCGAAGGGCTCGGAGTCGGGCCTGCGCAGTTCAACACGTACGTGGGCCGGCGCGGCAACGCCGAGGTGATGCGGCGCGCGACGTTCGCACACGCGCGCTTTCGCAATCTCCTCACGCCCGATCGCGTCGGCGGATGGACGCGGCTTCTGCCCGACGGCGACGTCGTTCCGATCCACGAAGCGGCCAGCGCCTACCGCGCGCGGGGCGTGCCCATGATCGTCGTCGCGGGCGCGCGGTACGGTACCGGCAGCAGCCGCGACTGGGCGGCAAAGGGTCCCTCGCTCCTTGGCGTGCGCGCCGTGCTGGCCTCGTCGTTCGAGCGCATCCACCGCGCTAATCTCGTCGGCATGGGCATCGTCCCGCTCACGTTCGCACCAGGCGAAGGCTGGCGCGAGCTGGGGCTCGACGGGACCGAGACGATCGACATCGACGGTCTGGAATCCGCGCTCGCTGCCGGGACGAAGGTTCGCGTGCGCGCGCGCCGTGCCGGATCCGAACGCCTGCTGGAGACGACCATCGGCATCACGACCGCGTCCGAGGCGCGACAGCTCAGCGACGGCGGGATCTTCCGCTCGGCCCGGTCGCGCTTCGCACCGGCGCGCGAACGCTCGCTCGCACCGGGATGAACGGAGACGTTGCATGAAAGTGGCACTGGCGCTGAAAGGCGCGGAATGGGCGATGAACCTGACGGCGGCGCGCTACCCGGCGTTCGCCGCGCGGCTCGCCGAGCGCGCGCACGTCGTCCAACTCCGGATGCGCGATCCGGCGGGTCCGGCGCGCCACTATGCGTTCGGAGCATCGCGCGTGCGTTCGGCCGCGGGACTGCACGCGAAGCCCGATGTCGTGCTGACGTTCAAGGACGAGGACGTCGCCTGGCGCGTCTTCAAGCCGGGCTCGAAGCGCGCGGACGCGGTCAACTTCGCGAAGAACTTCTCGGTCGAGGTGACCGGCGACGACGAGCTCGCCTGCCGATTCACCGAAACGCTGAGCCTGATGCGGTCGGTCCGCTGGACGATGGGCGTGGATGCCGGCCAGGGCGAGACGCGCTACGTCAACGCGACCAACAGCGGCCCGGTCTTCGTCTACGTGAAGGACGGGAAGATCGTGCGGACGACGCCGATCGACTTCGACGAGCACGACCCTCACTCATGGTCGATCGAGGCGCGCGGACAGGTGTTCACGCCGCCGCGCCGCACGACGACGACCGCGCACACGCTTGCATCGAAGTCGATGGTCGACTCGAAGGACCGACTGCTGACGCCGATGAAGCGCGTCGACTTCGACCCGAACGGCGAGCGTAACTGCGCGAACCGCGGCAAGTCGAGCTACGTGCCGATCAGCTGGGAAGAGGCGCTCGACATCGTCGTGTCGGAGATCCGGCGCGTCAAGCGCGTGCACGGCCACGGCGCGATCATGAACAGTCACAGCTCGCACCACACCTGGGGCAACATCGGCTGCTACGTGAGCGCGTTCAACCGGTTCATGAACGCCATCGGCTACACGAAGATGGTGATCAACCCGGACAGCTGGGAGGGCTGGTACTGGGGCGCCACACACCACTACGGCTACAGTATGCGGCTCGGCGCGGCCGAGCCCTACGGGATGCTCGACGACTGCCTGCAGCAGGCGGAGCTGATCGTGTTCTGGTCGAGCGACCCGGAGTCGACCGGCGGCTCGTACGGCGCGTTCGAGGGCACGCTGCGGAGGATGTTCGCGCGCGACGTCGGCATCGAGATGGTGCACATCGACCCGCACCTCAACTACACGGCGTCGCTGCTCGGCGGCAAGTGGATCCCGATCGTGCCGGGCACCGACCCGGCGCTCGCGCACGCGATCGCGCACGTCTGGATGACCGAGGGGCTGTACGACAAGGCCTACGTCGCCGAGCGGACGACCGGCTTCGACAAGTACCGCGACTACGTGCTGGGCGTCGAGGACGGCGTGCCGAAGTCCCCCGAGTGGCAGGAGCCGGAGACCGGCGTCCCGGCGTTCACGGTGCGCGCGCTGGCGCGCAAGTGGGGTACGCGCAGAACCTACCTCGGCGCGGGGGGCAAGGGGACCGCGTTCGGCGGGGCCTGCCGCTCGGCGACCGGCTCGCAGTGGGCGCGCGCGATGGTCTGCCTGATGGCGATGCAGGGGCTCGGCAAGCCCGGTGTCAACTTCGGCAACCTGCAGTACGGCGCGCCGATTGACTACAACTTCTACTTCCCCGGCTACGGCGAAGGCGGGCTTGCCGGCGACGTCGAAACGACGGGCGCGGCGGTCCAGCTCTACCAGCGACAGCCGCAGCTTCCGAGCATGAACGTCGTGACTCAGCGGATCACGCGCAACCGAATCGCGGAAGCGATCCTCGACGGCGAGACGCATGGCCACCCGATCGACCCGAAGTCGATCCACGGTCAATTCATGCGCTTCCACTACCCGGCGCCGGGCCACTCGCGCGTGCGGATGATGTACAAGTACGGCGGCTCGCACTTCGGCACCGTGCAGGAGTCGAACCGGCTTGCCGAGGCGTACCGATCCAGCGAGCTGGAGTTCGTCGTCAACCAGTCGATCTGGCACGAGGGCGAGTCGAAGTTCGCCGACATCATCCTGCCGGCGTGCACGAACTTCGAGCGCTGGGACATCGGCGAGTGGACCGTGGCGGGAGGCTACTCGCACCACAACAACGGGCAGCTCAACCACCGCGTGATCTCGATCCAGCACAAGTGCGTCGAGCCGCTGGGCGAGTCGCGATCGGACTACCAGATCTTCCTCTCGATCATGCACCGCCTGGGACTGGGCACGTACTACAGCGAGGGGATGACCGAGCTCGACTGGTGTCGAGCGCAGTTCGAGGCGTCCGACCTGCCGGGCCGCATCTCGTGGGAGGAGTTCCTGAAGAAGGGCTACTACGTCGTGCCGCCCGAGGACACCGCGAAGACGCCGCAGCCGGTCGCGATGCGCTGGTTCGCAGAGGGGCGGCGCAAGGACGTGCCCGAGCCGCATCCGCTGCCGGCGGGCTACGGCACGACGTTCCGCGAAGGCCTGCAGACGATGAGCGGCAAGATCGAGTTCGAGCCGTCGAGCCTGAAGATGTTCGACGATCCCGGACGGCCGCCGGTGAACCGCTACATCCCGTCGTGGGAGGGCAGGGGAACGAGCGAGCTCTACGCGCGCTTCCCGCTCCAGCTCATCACGCCGCACCCGCGCTACAGCTTCCATACGCACACCGACGGCAAGGACACGTTCATCAACGACGTGGAGGAGCACCGCGTCCTCGTCGACGGCTACTACTACTGGGTCGCACGGATGAACCCGAGGGATGCCGGCGCGCGCGGCGTAGCGCATCACGATCTCGTGCGGCTCCACAACGACCGCGGCAGCGTGATCTGCGCGGCGGCGCTGACCGAGCGCTTGCCACCGGGCGTCGTGCAGGCGTATGCGTCGTCGGCGGTCTACGACCCGATCGGCGAGCCGGGCCGCTCGACCGACCGCGGCGGCTGCGTGAACACGCTCGCACCCACCCGCTGGCAGACCGAGAAGACGAGCGCCTCGGCGCCGAACTCCTGCCTGATCGAGATCGAGAAGTGGAACGGAGAGAGGTCATGAGCGTCGCCGGGCCGTCCCAAGGCGCTCGCCCCCTCCCTGGGGAGGGGGTGCGCGAAGACCGCGCGGCGGGCAAGCCTGGGGGAGGTCGTTCATCGAGCGCCGCCGGGCCGTCCCTGGGCGCCGACGACCGACGGGCCGCCCCGAGGTCGTCGGGCCCCCCGGGGGGCGGCGAACAGCGTTCGCCTCGGGGGGACCACACCCCCCTCCCTGCGGAGGGGGGGCGCGATGCCGCGCGAGCGGCGAGCCTGGGGGAGGGTGCCTCATGACCGGCAAATGGGCGCTGTTCATCGACCTGGCGAAGTGTCACAACTGTCGCAACTGCTACGTCGCATGCAAGGACGAGCACGTGGGCAACGCCTACCCCGGCTATGCCGCGCCGCAGCCGAGGCACGGCCACGACTGGATCGCGATCTCGACGCGCGAGCGTGGCGAAGCGCCGATGGTGGACGTCGCGCACCTGCCGACGACGTGCAACCAATGCGAGAACGCCCCTTGCGTGACCGCCTCGACCGACGGCGCCGTCTACCGGCGCCCCGACGGTATCGTGATGATCGACCCCGACAAGGCGCGTGGACGGCAGGAGATCGTCTACACCTGCCCGTACGGGGCGATCTGGTGGAACGACGAGGAGCGACTCCCGCAGAAATGGATCTTCGACGCGCACCTGATCGATCGCGGCTGGAAGGAGCCGCGCTGCGTCCAGGCCTGCCCGACCGCCGCGATGACGTCGGCGAAGCTCGACGACGATGCGCTGGCGGCCCGTGTGGCGAACGAGGGCTGGGAGGTGCTCCATCCCGAGTTCGGCACGCGACCACGCGTCTTCTACCAGAACCTGCACCGCTACGTCGCGTGCTTCGTCGGCGGGACACTCGTCGCGCGGGCGAACGGTGTCGACGACTGCGTCGCGGGTGCGACGGTCGACGTAATCAAGGACGGGAGCGTCGTCGCGTCGGCGAAGAGCGACGAATTTGGCGAGTTCAAGGTCGACGGGCTGGGCGAGGATAGCGGCGCGTACGAGGTGGTCGTGCGTGCGAACGGGTATCGCGACGCGCGAACGGCGGTAACGCTTGGCGTGAGTCGTTACCTCGGCGTCGTGCGCCTCGAGCGGGCATGAGGCCCGGACGCGACAGACAGGGAAGATGGGCGTCCTTCGGCGCCCCCAACGAAGAGGAGCCAGGCATGAACGGATGGACAAGGCGGTTCGCAACCTTCGCCGTCGCGGTGTTCGCTCTCGCCATGGCGGGAGGGGCCTCGGCCGCATTCCCGGATCGTCCGGTCAAGCTCGTCGTGCCCTTCGCGCCCGGGGCGACGACGGACATTCTTGCGCGCATGCTCGCGGAGAAGCTGTCGGCGCAGTGGGGCCAGCCGGTGATCGTCGAGAACAAGGCGGGCGCCGGCAGCATTCTCGGTGCAGACTTCGTTGCGAAGAGCCCGCCCGACGGTTACACGGTCCTGTTCGGCTCCGAGTCGCTCTCCCTCCTCCCGCACCTGCAGGACATGCCTTTCGACTGGCGCACGGACCTGAAGCTGGTGTCCCAGGTCGGCTCGCTGCCCATCCTGCTCCTGTCGACCGGAAAGCGCCCCGACCTCTCGACGTTCGCCGACCTGATCGCGGTAGCGAAGGCGAACAAGGGCAAGCTCAACTACGGCACGCCGGGCGCGGCGACGGTCCATCATCTGACGATGGAGATGTTCTCGCGTGCCGCGGGCATCGAAATGACACACGTCCCGTACAAGGGAGCGGGACCCGCGCTCTCCGACCTGATCGCGGGCCACATCGAGGTCATGCCCGGTGCGGAGCCCTCGGCGAAATCGCACATCAACGCGGGGACGGTGAAGGCGCTTGCGGTCTTCGCGCCTCAGCGGCTTCCCGGGCTGCCGAACGTTCCGACGTCGCGCGAGGCGGGCGTGCCGTTCGAGATGTCGTTCTGGTGGGGCGTGATGGTCCCGGGCCGCACGCCGCCGGAGATCGTGAACGCGATCAGCGCCGCGACGATGAGCGCGATCCGCGATCCCGATATGCGACGGAAGATGTCCGAAGCGGGCGTCACGCCGGTCGGCGGGACGGTCGACGAATTCGAAACGTTCTTCCGCGGACAGTACGATGGTTGGGGTGGGGTCCTGCCGAGCCTCGGGCTCAAGGCCAAGTAGGGGGGGCCTCACATCCACCCGACCGAACCCGTGGCGCGCCCGTGAACCGCCGCGTAGCGCTCGCGCGCATCCCGCAGGGGATGCCGGAGCCGGCTGACTTCACCCTTGTCGACGAGCCACTCCGAGCGCCCGGCGTGGGCGAATTGCGGCTCAGGACGATCTGGCTGTCGATGGATCCATACCAGCGCAACTGGATGGCCGGCGCGCGCAACTACGGAACCGCCGCGGCGCCCGGCGCGACAGTGATCGGACGTGCGGTAAGCGAGGTCATCCAGTCGAACGATCCGCGTTTTGTCGCCGGGAACATCGTCTGCGGAGAAACCGGGTGGCAGACGCATCCGGTCGCGTCCGCCGACGCCCTCGAGACTGTCGACGCATCGCTCGCGCCGATCTCGACTGCGCTCGGCGTAATGGGGTCGCCCGGGCTTACCGCGTGGGTCGGCATGCTCGATGTCGGGAAACCCGAGCGCGGTGAGACCGTCATCGTGTCGGCG
>JAKLIE010000169.1 GCA_022709775.1 Pseudomonadota bacterium | reverse complement strand
TTCGCGATCGCCGATCAGCTTCTCGGGGTCGTACACCCGGAACGCCAGGCCGAGCAGCGTCGCGACCGGGCCGAGCGTGATGTAGCGCTTGTCCCACGTGACCGAGAGCCCCAGCACGCGCTTGCCCTCGTGCTCGCCCCAGCACACGCGGGCGTAGTCGGGCATCGATGCCGCGTCCGAGCCCGCGTTGGGGCTGGTCAGCGCGAAGCAGGGAATCTCGACCCCTTTGGCCAGGCGCGGGAGGTAGTGGCGCTTCTGCTTCTCCGTGCCGTAGTGCAGCAGCA
The DNA here is from genome assembly GCA_022709775.1 of Pseudomonadota bacterium. The sequence goes on along the minus strand of JAKLIE010000169.1, from coordinate 4,918 downwards.
ACTCGCCGGGCCCGAGCGAGTTGGGCACCATCACCGTGACCGCCACGGTGCCCGAGCGCGTCGACAGCTTGGTGATCACCTGCGAATGCGCGTACGCCGAGAAGCCGAGGCCGCCGTACTCCTTCGGGATGATCATCCCGAGAAAGCCCTTGTCCTTCACGAACTGCCAGACGTGCGGCGGCAGGTCCTTGTGGACGTTGGTGGTCTCCCAGTCGGTGACCATCGCGCACAGCTCGTCGACCTCGCGGTCGAGGAAGCCCTGCTCTTCCGCGGTGAGCGTGGGCGCCGGCAGCGACAGGAGCTTCTTCCAGTCGGGCTTGCCGGAAAAGAGGTCGCCGTCCCACCAGACGGTGCCCGCTTCGATCGCCTCGCGCTCGGTCTGCGACATCGCCGGCATCACCTTGCGGAAGCCTGCGAAGACCGCGTCGCTGATGAGCGCGCGGCGCAGGCGCGGCACGAGGAGCGGGATGCCGATCAGGACGGCGGCCGCGGAGAGTCCGAGGTTGAGCCAGATCGGCAGCAGTCCGGCCGCCCACGAGACGCCGAGGAGCGCCGCGACCGCGGCGGCCCATGCGTATCCCCCCGCCCGCACGTAGGCGAGCGCGAGGAAAGTGACGGGAACGACGACGAGCCACAGGAACGTCAGCATGGGAATCTCCGGCGGTGGATGACGGAATTCGCGCGGGTCATCGCCGCGCCGGGGTGTCGAGCGCGCCGTCGATCTCGCGCGTCACCTCGGACAGGTCGGGCAGCGGAGCCTTGAGCCCCGCGAGCAGGAACGGCGCGAGGCGCCGCAGCAGGATTTCGTCGTTCGTCGTCTCCCGCGGAGCGAGCTCGGCAATGAGCTTCAGGACATCGGTGCCCGCGAGCGTGTACGAGAGCGCGCCCATGATGAAATGCAGCCGCCACGACAGTTCCTTCTTCGGAAGGTGCGGCAGCGCACGGGCGAACGCCGTCTTGAAGCGCGCGATCATCTGCGCGTACTGGTCCGACAGGAACTGCCGGATGAACGGCGCGGGGTCGGCGTACGCGCGACCGAGCAGGCGCAGGAAGTCCTTCCCGCCGCGCTCGGGGTCGCGCGCGAGCTCGAGCGCGGGCACGAACAGCGCGACGATGATGCGCTCGCACGACAGCGGCTCGGCGGACGCCTCGCGCTCGAAGCGGTCGAGCAGCGCGAGCCGCCGCTGGTTCATCGGGTCCAGCCGGCGCGTGAGGACCGCCTGGAAGAGCTCCTCCTTGCTGCCGAAGTGGTAGTTGACCGCGGCCAGGTTCACCGCGGCCGCCGCAGTGATCGACCGCAGGCTGGTCGCCTCGAACCCGTGCTCCATGAACAACCCCTCCGCCGCGTCGAGGATGCGGTCCTTCGTCGCGGGGGGGCCGCGGCCGTCGTTCAGGGACACCACCGAACTGCTCATGCGAGTCCTTCCGGTACAGCAGTTGGATCCTTGCCGGGGGCTCCCGTTCCCGCTCCCGCCGACGTCCCGGCGTCCGCGTCGCATGCCGTGCCTGCGCGGCAGATGGCATGGATTCGCTCAAACGATCGTTTGAAGCCTATGTATGTTCGAGTCGCAGGTCAAGCTGCGGTGCAGCAAACGTTCGGCGATCGGGGACAGAAGGTTCGGCTGCGATGTGAGCGCACGCTTTCCGTTAAGCCGTTGAATAATAGATGGCATCGAGGGCTTGTCGCCCGACCGGGCTTCGGGCACATTCGGATCGATGTCCGCCGCTCCACGACCCCGCCCCCTGTCGAGCGGGGTTGCCGAAACGTCCGCTGCCGGCGGCTCCCGCGTCGCGTCGCCCCGGCCGACGCCCGCTCCCCCACCCACGAGGCACGACCGCCGCATCGGGCTGGCGTGGGGACTGGTCGGCGTCGTCGCCTTCAGCGTGACACTCCCGGCGACGCGGGCCGCGGTCGCGCACCTCGATCCCGTGTTCGTCGGACTGGGCCGCGCGGTCGTCGCCGCGGTCCTGGCCGCGACCGCGCTGGGCGCGACGCGCAGCCCCCGGCCGACGGTCGCACAGACGTGGGACCTCGCGGTCGTCGCGCTGGGCGTGGTCGTCGGGTTTCCGCTGCTGTCCGCCTATGCGATGCGGCTGGTGCCCGCCTCGCACGGCGCGGTGCTGACAGGCCTCCTGCCGCTCGCGACCGCCGGCGCCGCCGCCTGGCTCGCGCACGAGCGGCCCCGCAGGCGATTCTGGCTGTGGGCCGCGTTCGGAAGCGCGGTCGTCGTCGCCTATGCGCTGTCGCGCGGCGGTGGCGCGCCGCACGTCGCCGACCTGCTCCTCGTCGGCGCGGTCGCGGCGGCGGCTATCGGCTACGCGAAAGGCGCAACGCTGTCGCGAGCACTGGGAGGCTGGCAGGTGATCTCGTGGGCGCTCGTGCTGTCCGCGCCGTTCCTGCTCGTTCCGACGTGGCTCGCCGCCGACGCGCGCCTCGCGAGCGCGCCCTGGACCGCGTGGGCCGGATTCGCCTACGTCGCGGCGGTGTCGATGTACCTGGGCTTCTTCGCGTGGTACCGCGGGCTCGCGCAGGGCGGCATCGCGGCGGTCGGGCAGGTGCAGTTGCTGCAGCCGTTCCTCACGATCGTTGCCTCCGCGCTCCTGCTGGGCGAGTCGCTCGACCCGCTCACGTTCGCCGCGGCGGGGCTCGTCATCGTCGCGATCGCGCTCGGGCGGCGCGCCTAGTCAATCGCCCGCGAGGCGTAGGCGGCGTCGATCCTGTCCTTGTAACGTGCGACGAGCATCGGGCGCTTGAGCTTCAGCGTCGGCGTGAGCAGCCCGTTGTCGACACCCCACGGCTCGCTCGTCGCGACGACGCGACGCACGCGCATCCAGCGCGGGAACGCCTTCAGCTGCTCGTTCGCACGCCTGACGAGCGCCCGCTCGTCGGTCTCCTGCGACACCGCCAGCAGCACGACGTACGGCCGCCCCTCGCCGACCAGCATCGCCTGCTCGAAGATCGGGTCGTGCAGGATCGCGAACTCGACGTCCTGCGGCGGCAGCTTCTCGCCGTTCGACAGCACGAGGATGTCCTTGGCGCGGCCGCGGATCGCGATGCGGCCGTCGCGGATCTCGGCCAGGTCGCCGGTATGCAGCCAGCCCGCGTCGTCGATCGCGGCGCGCGTGGCCTCGTCGTTGCGCCAGTAGCCGAGCATCACGTTCTCGCCGCGCACCAGGAGCTCCCCGCCATCGGCGAGCTTCACCTCGACATCGTCGAGCGGACGGCCGACCGTGTCCGGGACGTTGTCGGATAGCCGGTTGACCGAAACGACCGGCGAGGCCTCCGTCATGCCGTAACCCTGCAGCATCGGAAGCCCGAGCCCGACGAACATCCGGGCGAGCGCCGGATCGAGCGCCGCGCCGCCGACGACCACCAGCCGCAGCCGTCCGCCGAGCCGTGCGAGGATCGGCTTCGCGACGAGGCGCCGGAGCGCGCGCAGCAGCAGGCGGTCGCGCAGGCGCGCGCGCCCCTGCTCGACGCGCCACCCGCTCGCCACGCACGCGTCGAAGAGCCGCTTCCTGCGCGGCGATTCCGAGAGCGCGTGCTCGATCCGGGCCGCGAACCTCTCGAAGATGCGCGGGACCGCGAACATCACCGTGGGTGCCTGCGAGCGCAGGTCGTCCGGCAGGTGCGCGACGCCGCGCGAGAACGCGACCTGCGCGCCGATCGACAGCGGCAGGTAATAGCCGCCGGTCCGCTCGAACATGTGCGACAGCGGCAGGATCGACAGGAACCGGTCGTCCGGTCTCGCCATCGCGGTCGCTGCGCACATCGCCACGTTCGCCCCGATGTTCCGGTGCGAGAGCATCACGCCCTTCGGTCGGCCGGCGGTGCCCGACGTGAAGCAGATCGTCGCGAGCGTGTCCGGAGCCACGTCGCGAACCTCGAACGGGCGGTCCCCCCCGGGCAGCCAGAGATCGACCGCCGTGCCCGGCTCCCTCTCGTCGGCGCGGACCACGACGATCGGCGGCAGCGCATACCGGTCCGCGAGGCCCCGCAGCGCGTTCGCCATTCGGCTGTTGTCGACCACGAGGAGCCGCGCCTGGGCATGCTCGACGCACCACGCGACGTTGTCGGCGCTGTCGTCGACGTAGAGCGGCACGACGACCAGACCCAGGCCGAGCGCCGCCTGGTCGATCGCGACCCACTCGACGCCGTTGCGCACGGCGAGCGCAATGCGTTCGCCCGGCGCGCAGCCCTCCCGCCTGAACGCCGCCTGCCAGCGTGCGGCGCGCTCCGCGATCTCCGCCGCCGTCACGTCCTCCCACTGCCCGCCGGTCCAGTGCCGGTAGAGCGCCCGGTCGGGAACGGCGAGGGACCGCTCGAGCAGATGGGCGAGGTTGGCGTTCATCGATGTCGGCGCCCCGGCCACGAGGACCGGCGGTCGATTCTGACGCATCGCGACGTCGCTCGCCACGCGCCGGGGGATGCTTGGGGATCGCCGGCCTGCCTCGCTATACTCGCGCCCACCCTCTGCCGCGAAGGCACCCGCCCATGGCAACGATCTCCGTATCCAAAGTGCACCACCTGAACCACGCGAAGGCGAAAGGCGTCGCCGAGAAGATGGCGAAGGACCTGCACCGCAAGTTCGACCTCGACTGCACCTGGGAGGGCGACAACTGCCATTTCGAGCGCAGCGGGCTCACCGGGAAGATGCACGTCGGCAAGGAACGCATCACGCTCGACGTGAAGCTCGGATTCCTTCTGTCGGCGGTCGCGCCGTCGATCGAGCGCGCGATCCACGAGGAACTCGACGGGCTCGTGGGCGCGCCGGAGGGGAAGCACGCTACGAAGAGCGCGGCGAAGAAGGGGAAGGCCTAGCGCCCGTCGGCGCCGCCTGCCCTTTTCGCGGCCGATCGGGCGGCTCCGGAAACGGCGCCTTCGCGCCGGCAAAGATCGCGTCGATCAGCGCACTCT
>JAKLIE010000168.1 GCA_022709775.1 Pseudomonadota bacterium | reverse complement strand
TCGACGCGCTCTCGGCCGATCACCTCGAATGGCTCTCGCCCCGCGGCATCGACGCGATGGCGGCCGCCGGAACCGTCGCGGTGCTGCTGCCGGGCGCGTATTACGCGCTGCGCGAGACGCGGGCGCCGCCGGTCGAGGCGCTGCGCGCGCGCGGCGTCCCGATGGCGGTCGCGACCGACTGCAATCCGGGCACGTCGCCCACCGCGTCGCCGCTCCTGATGCTCAACATGGCGTGCACGCTGTTCCGCCTGACGCCGCAGGAGGCGCTCGCCGGAATGACGCACGTCGCCGCGCGCGCGCTCGGGCTCGCCGACCGCGGCCGTCTGCGCGCGGGGATGCGCGCCGACGTGGCCGTCTACGCGATCGACGAGCCCGCCGAGCTCGCGTGGCGGTTCGGCGGCAATCCCTGCCTCGGCACGCTGCGCGCGGGTGTGCCCCATTTCCGGAGCGCACGATGAATCTGTGGGAGATATCGCGCGGCGACTCGCCGCTGGTGATCGACGTGCCCCACGCGGGCACGCACGTGCCGGACGCCGTCGCGGAGCGATTGACCGGCGCCGCGCGTGCGGTGCCCGACACCGACTGGCACGTCGAGAAGCTCTACGCGTTCGCGCGCGATGCGGGCGCGACGCTGATGGCGGCGACGCATTCGCGCTTCGTCGTCGACCTCAACCGCGACCCGGCAGGCGTCGCGCTCTACGCGGGGGCGGACAACACCGAGCTCGTGCCGACGCGCACGTTCGACAACGAGGCGATCTGGCTGCCCGGCGCCGCGCCCGACGCGCGCGAGGTCGCGGAGCGCGTGCGCACGTACTTCGAGCCGTATCACGGCGCGCTCGCCGCCGAGGTCGAGCGCGTCCGTGCGCGGCACGGCTACGCGGTGCTGCTCGACGGGCACTCGATCCGTGCGCACGTCCCGCGATTCTTCGCCGGCCGGCTGCCGGACTTCAACCTCGGCACGGCGGATGGCGCGAGCGCCGACCCCGCGCTCGAGCGGCTCGCGTCGGGCATCCTCGCCGCGAGCGCGCCATTCACGTCGATCGTCAATGGCCGATTCAAGGGCGGATGGATCACGCGGCACTACGGCCGCCCGGGGTCGGGCGTGCACGCGCTGCAGCTCGAGATGGCGCAGGCCGCCTACATGGACGAGGCGCCGCCCTATGCGTGGGACGCGACGCGGGCGGCGCCGCTCGCGGGCGTGCTCCGGAGGCTCGTCGGCGCGCTGGCCGCCTGGCGGCCGGGACGCGGCGCCGCGTGAAGCGGCTCTTCAACGCCCACACGCGGGTGGATGCGTGGCTGCTGCGCGACCGGCTCGCCCACGCGAACATCGACGCGCACGTGTTCAACGAGCACATGCAGTCGATCGTGGGCGACGTGCCGCCGGACCTCGCCGGCCCGCAGGTGTGGGTCGACGACGAGAATTACGCCCGCGCCCGCGAGGTGCTGGAGGCGTTTCGCGCCGAGCGCGAGCGGGAGGGCAGCGTCGCGTGCCCGCGCTGCGGCGAGGAGAATCCCGCGACCTTCGACCTGTGCTGGAAGTGCGGCGGCGCGCTCTGAAGGCGTCCGGTGTCAGCCGGACGACGTCTCGTCCAGCATCTTGCGCGCGCGCTCGGACGCATCCGGCGCGACGGCGGGCTCGTCGGCGCCCGCGGAGACTCCGGCGCCGCGCCGTCGCCGCACGATGGCCAGCCACACGGCCACGCCGCCGCCGAGCAGCAGGAACGGCCCGAACCACAGGAGCCAGGTCGATTCCTTGACGGGCGGGTCGTAGAGGACGAAGTCGCCGTATCGCGCGACGAGGAACGTGCGGATCTCGGCGTCGGACTTGCCCGACAGCGCGAGCGCACGGACCTCGCGGCGCAGGTCCTCCGCGAGCGGCGCGTTCGAGTCGGCGAGCGTCTGGTTCTGGCAGACGAGGCAGCGCAGGTCGGCCTCGAGGCGCTTGAGGCGCCCTTCGAACTCGAGGTCCGGAGCGGGCTGCTGCGCGAGCGAGGCGCCGGCGGCGAACGCGAACGCGAGCGCAAGGGCGAGGCGGGCGAGGGTGCGCATCGTCACGACTGCTGCAGCTTGCGGACGAGCGGCAGGATCGTCTGCTGCAGCGCCTCGGCGGTGACCGGTCCGATGTGCTTGTAGCGGATCACGCCGGCCTTGTCGACGACGAACGTCTCGGGCACGCCGTAGACCCCCCAGTCGATGCCCACGCGCCCGTCCGCGTCGACGACGGACAGCGTGTACGGGTCGCCGTGCTGCGCGAGCCACGCGAGGCCGTCCGCGTCCTTGTCCTTGTAGTTGAGGCCGACGATGGGCACGGCCTTCGCCTTCGCGAGCTCGACGAGCAGCGGGTGCTCGACGCGGCACGAGACGCACCACGATGCCCAGACGTTCAGCAGCCACACCTGGCCCTTGAAGTCCGACGTCGCGACCTTGCGCCCGGGCTCCCGCAGGTCGGCGAGCGAGAACGCGGGCGCGGGCTTGCCGACCAGCGGCGACGGCACCTCGCGCGGGTCGCGGTAGAGCCCGACGAACAGGAATCCGACGAGGACCGCGAAGATCGCGAGCGGGATGCCCCAGCGAAGCGCTTTCAAAGTGGAACCTCCCCCAGGTCAGCCGCCGACGCGGCATCGCGCCTCCCCTCCTGATGGAGGGGGCGAGCGCCTTCGGGCGGCCCGGCAGCGTTCAAGTCCCGTCGCCTCATGCGCGCGCCGCGGCGAACGCCGCGCCGACGCGCTCCCTGACCCTGATCCGGTAGCGGCGGTCGGCGATCGCGAGGAAGCCGCCGAGCGCCATCAGCAGGCAGCCGCCCCAGATCCAGTCGATGAACGGCTTCACGTAGATGCGCACGCCCCACGCGCCTGAGAGTCCGTCCGAGGTCACCGGCTCGCCCAGCGATACGTAGAGGTCCCCGGTGAGGCGCGTGTCGATCGCCGCCTCGGTCATCGACTGCCCGCTCGCCGTGTAGACGCGCTTCTCGGGTTTCAGCACCTCGACGAGCGCGCCGCCGCGGCGCACCTCGACCGTGCCGACGAACGCCTGGTAGTTGGGGCCGGGCTCGGGCGCGACGCCCTTGAACGTGAACGTCCAGCCGCCCACCTCGGTGCTCTGGCCCGGGTCGAGCCGCACGTCGCGCTCGATCTGGTAGCCGTTGACCAGCGTCACGCCGACGATGAACACCGCGATGCCGAGGTGCGCGACGAGCATCCCGTACCACGACGACGAGTTCGCGCGGAGCCTGCCCAGGAGCGTCGGCTGCGGCGCGCCGCGCAGGCGCTGCACGACGGCCGCCACCGTCGCCGCGACCACCCAGATCGCGAGGAACAGTCCGCCGGCGACGAGCGGCGACCAGCGGCCGAGAACGAACGGCAGCAGCACCGCGACGACGATCGCGACGGCGAGCGCCCATCTCAGGCGCGTCCACAGGTCCGGAAGCTCGGCCTTCCGCCAGCTCGCGACCGGTCCCACGCCCATCAGGAACACGAGGGGCGCCATCAGCGGCCCGAACACGGCCTCGAAATAGGGCGGGCCGACCGAGATCTTGCCGGCGTTGAGCGCGTCGAGGAACAGCGGGTAGAGCGTGCCGAGGAGCACGCTCGCCATCGCGACGACGAGCAGGATGTTGTTCGCGAGCAGCATCGACTCGCGCGAGACGGGCGCGAACGACGCGCCGCCGCCGACCGCGCCGGCGCGCGCCGCGTAGAGCGCGAGCGAACCGCCGATCACGATCACGAGGAATGCCAGCACGAACACGCCGCGCGCCGGGTCGGTCGCGAACGCGTGGACCGACGTGAGCACGCCCGACCGGACGAGGAACGTGCCGAGCAGCGACAGCGAGAACGCGAGGATCGCGAGCAGCACGGTCCAGCTCTTGAACGTTCCGCGCTTCTCGGTGACCGCGAGCGAATGGATGAGCGCGGTGCCGACGAGCCACGGCATGAACGACGCGTTCTCGACCGGGTCCCAGAACCACCATCCGCCCCAGCCCAGCTCGTAGTACGCCCACCAGCTGCCCAGCATGATGCCGAGCGTCATGAAGCACCACGCGACCGTCGTCCACGGCCGCGACCAGCGCGCCCACGTCGCGTCGAGCCGGCCGCCCAGCAGCGCGGCGATCGAGAACGCGAACGCGACCGAGAACCCGACGTAGCCCATGTAGAGGAGCGGCGGGTGCATCACCATGCCGGGATCCTGCAGCAGCGGGTTCAGGTCGCGTCCCTCGGGGGCGGGCGGCACGAGGCGCTCGAACGGGTTCGACGTGAGGAGCAGGAACAGCAGGAAGCCGACCGCGACGAGGCCCATCACCGCGAGCACGCGCGCGAGCATCGGCGCGGGCAGGTTCCTCGATCGCAGCGCGACCGCGCACGACCATCCGCCCAGCATCAGCGCCCACAGGAGCAGCGAGCCTTCGTGCGAACCCCACGTCGCGGCGAGCTTGTAGTGGCCGGGGAGCGCCGAGAAGGAGTTCTGCGCGACGTTCACGACCGAGAAGTCGCTCGCGAGGAAGCTCGCGGCGAGGCAGCCGAACGCGATCGCGACGAGCACGAACTGCGTGATCGCGGCGGGCCGCGCGAACGCCATCAGCGTGGCGTCGCGCCGCGCCGCGCCGACGAGCGGAACGACGCCCTGCACGCCCGCGACGATGAGCGCCAGGATGAGTGCGAGCTGTCCGAGTTCGGGAATCATGGCCTGCGCCCTCCGCGTGTCACTTCGACGACTTCATCTGGCCACCCTTGTGCGCCTGCTCGATCGCGGCGGCGGCCTCGGGGGGCATGTAGTTCTCGTCGTGCTTCGCGAGCACTTCGGTCGCGGTGAACACGCCGTCGGCACCGAGCGAGCCCTGCGCGACCACGCCCTTGCCCTCCTTGAACAGGTCGGGCAGGAGCCCCGTGTAGCGCACCGTCACGTTCTGCGCCGTGTCGGTCACGACGAACCGCACGGTGAGCGAGTCCTTCTCGCGCACGAGGCTGCCCGACTCGACCATCCCGCCGATGCGGAACGGACGGCCGACGGGCGCCTCCTTCGAGAGCACCTGCGAGGGCGAGTAGAAGAAGACGAGGTTCGACTGGAACGCGTTGAGCACGAGGCCGACCGCGGCCCCGATGGCGACGAGCCCGGCGGCGATCCAGGCGAAGCGGCGGTGGCGGGCTTTCATCGTGCTGTCTCCATGCGTTCGGGCGCGGGTTCGACGCCGGCGGCCTTCGCTTCCGCG
>JAKLIE010000167.1 GCA_022709775.1 Pseudomonadota bacterium | reverse complement strand
AGCGCGACGAACGCGTCCTCGAGCGTCGCCTCGCCCGACTGCGCGATCAACTCGTCGGCCGTCCCGGTCGCCACGACGCGGCCGTGGCCGAGGATGACGATGCGGTCGCACAGCGCGGCGACTTCCTGCATCACGTGCGAGCTGAAGAGCAGCGTCTTGCCGGCGGCGCGCAACCCGCGCAATTGCTCGCGCAGCGCGCGCACGCTCATGATGTCGAGGCCGTTCGTGGGCTCGTCGAGCAGGATCGTGTCGGGGTCGTGCACGAGGGCGCGCGCGATCGCGACCTTCATCCGTTCGCCCTGCGAGTAGCCCTGCGCGCGGCGGTCGGCGATCCCGGAGAGCCCGAGCCGCTCGACGAGCGCGTCGACGCGGCGCGTGCGCTCGTCGCCGGCGATGCCGTGCAGCGCGGCGTAGTACTCGACGTTCTCGCGGCCGGTGAGACGCGGATAGAGCCCGCGCGCGTCGGAGAGCACGCCGAGGCGGCGCCGGACCCCGGCGCGGTCGGCGACGACGTCGCGCCCGCCGATCGTCGCACGGCCCGAGTCGGGGGCCATCAGCGTCGCGAGCACGCGCAGGAGCGTCGTCTTTCCCGCGCCGTTGGGTCCGAGGAGGCCGGTGATCTCTCCGGCCGGCGCGACGAACGACACGCGGTCGACCGCACGGACCTCGCCGCGCCTGCCGAACGTCTTGACGATCTCCTCGACCGCGATCACGGCGCCCCCGGTCCGAGGAGGCCGGTCCACAGCGCGGGCGGTGTCGAGGACTCCAGCTGCCGCAGGCAGTCGCCGGGCAGCTTCGCGAAGCCGGCGTCGGCGACGAACGCGGAGAGCAGGCGCGGTGCGCACGCATGGGGCGACACGATGTGGCCGTAGCCGGGCGCGACGACGTGCAGGTGGTTCGCGAGCGACTTCGCGACCGTGTCGCCGTTGGCCGGCGGCGTCACCGGGTCGAGGCCGCCGGACAGGATCAGCGCAGGGACGTCGCTCGTCACGGGCACGAACGCGTCGGCGGGCGCGCCGCCTCGCGGCCAGACGTCGCAGATCGCGAGGGCCAGCCGGGCGAGGCGGGCGCTGCGCTTGCCGGCCAGCGCGCGCCCGCGCAGCGCGGCGTCGGCGCGCGGCACGTCCTCGGCGCACGTGACCGAGTAGTGGAGCGGGACGTTCATCTGGTTGACGAGATCACCCGTGAACGCGTTCGCGGTCGCCACCAGCGGCGCGAAGTCGCCGGCGCGGGCGCGCCCGAGGAGCGCCGGGATCATCGCCGTCGTGTCGGGACCGTACAGGAGCGGTTGCAGCAGGCCGATCACGCCGTCGATCGAGCCGGGCATCCGGCGCGCTTCTCCGGTCGCCGGGTCGGCGAATTCGATCTCGCGTCCGCCGGTGCCGAGCTCACGTCCGATCGCGTCGAGCGTCGCGGCCGGATCCGGCATCGCCTTCGCGCACCCGGGGGACGCCTTGCAGCGCTCGAACAGCGCGTCGAGCGCGCGCTCGCGCGTCGTCCAGACGTCCAGGCTCACGATCATGTCGGGCGGCGCGACGCCGTCGAGCGTGACGCTGCGGACGCGCTCCGGGTGGCGTCGCAGGTAGTCGAGCGCGACGCGCGTGCCGTAGCTGCCGCCCCAGAGGTTCCAGCGCGGCGCGCCGAGCGCCGCGCGCACGGCTTCGAGGTCGGCGACGAAAGCCGCGGTCGTGTAGCGGCTCGCGTCGACGCCGGCTTTCGCGAGCTCCTGCGCGCACGACTCCGCGCGTGGCATCGGGTCGGTCTCGAGCATGGCCGCCTTCAGGCCGGCTTCCGAGTACGCCTCGCAGACGAGCGGCGACGAGCGGCCCGTGCCGCGCTGGTCGACGAGCACGATGTCGCGCGTGCGCCGGATCTCGCTCAGGCGCGCGGCGAAGGGCGCGAGCCCGCTGGCGGCCTGGCCGGGTCCCCCGGCGAGGATGAGCAGCGGATCGCGGCGCGGCGACAAGGTGTTCGCAGTCAGGACCGCGACGTGGATGCCGATCGTGCGGCCGCCGGCCTTGTCGCGATCCTCCGGCACCGTGACGGTGCCGCAGCGTGCGGCCGTCGCGAGCCGCGGGAGCCGGCAGTCGTCGAGGACGAGCGAGCGCTGCGCGTCCCCGTCCCCGCCGCAGCCCGAAAGCGCCGCGAGCGCGAACGCGACGGGGAGGACGGCCGGCAGGCGCAGCGAGGTGTGCATCCGGCCGGATGCTATCAAACGACCGCCATCCGTCGCGCCCGCTGCGACGAACTGCGGGCCGGAGGAGACGGAACGCGCGGCCCGGACGCTATACTGCGCCGACCCTTTCCCGGTGCAACGACGATGGCCCAGCGCACGCTCGAACCCGGCATCCACACCGATCTCCGGGACCGGATGAGCTACGGCGGCTACCTGCGGCTCGACCGGCTGCTCGACGCGCAGGAGCCGCGGTCGCGCGGGCCGGACGGAGCGCCGCTGCACGACGAGCTCCTGTTCATCGTCCAGCATCAGGTCTCCGAGCTGTGGATGAAGCTCGCGATCCACGAGATCCGCGCGGCGATCGTGCGCGTCCGCTCGGACCGGCTCTCCGAATGCTTCAAGATCCTCGCGCGCGTCAAGCTCGTGCAGCGCCAGCTCTTCGAGCAGTGGGCGGTGCTCGAGACGCTGACGCCTTCCGAGTACGAGGCGATCCGTCCGACGCTCGGCACCTCGTCCGGGTTCCAGTCGCACCAGTATCGCGCACTCGAGTTCCTGCTCGGCAACAAGCACGCCGAGATGCTCGACGTGTTCCGGCACGATCCGGCGGTGCACGCCGGGCTCGAGGCGCTGCTTCGTTCGCCGTCGCTCTACGACGAGTTCCTGCGTCACCTCGCACGGCGCGGTCTGCCGGTGCCTCCCGACCGGGTCGAGCGCGACTGGACGCAGCCTTACCAGCGCCATCCCGGCCTCGTGCCGGTGTTCCGCGAGATCTACGCCGACCCGCGCCGCTGGTGGGACGCGTACGACATGTGCGAGAAGCTCGTCGACATCGAGGAATCGTTCCAGCTCTGGCGATTCCGGCACCTGAAGACCGTCGAACGGATCATCGGCCGCAAGCCGGGCACCGGAGGGTCGTCGGGCGTGGCGTTCCTCAAGCGCGCACTCGACATCGCCTTCTTCCCCGAGCTCATCGACGTACGCGGCGAGATCGGAACCTAGCCCGGTGGCCGCCGAGCACGACGACTATGCCGCCGTCGCCGCGGGCCTCGACGCCGGCCCGTGGACCGACGCGCGCATCCGGCAGCACGTCGCCCCGCTCTTCTCGCGTCACTGCGCGGCGCTGGCCGGCCGCGCCTATCTCGCCAACCACTCGCTGGGCCGGCCGCTCGACGCGACCGCGGGCGACGTGCGCGAAGGGCTCGACGCCTGGTACGCGGAGATGGGGCGCGCGTGGGATGCCTGGGAGGCGGAGGAGATCGCGCACCGCGCGCGCCTCGCGGCGTTGCTCGGTGCCGCGCGCGAGGACACCGTCGTGCCGAAGACGAGCGCGGGCCAGGGGCTGCGCGCGGTGCTGGGAAGTTACGATCGCCCCCCGCGCGTCGTGTCCACCCGCGGCGAGTTCGACTCGCTCGACGTGATCCTGCGCGAATGGGCGCGGCGCGGGCGCCTGTCGCTCGCGCTGGTCGAACCCCGACCGCGCGTTGCAGGTGCGAGCGACGCGCGCGCGCTGCCGCGTTTCGACGCCGCCGACATCCTCGCCGCGATCTCTCCCGGCACGGACCTGATCGTCGTATCGGACGTGATGTTCCAGACCGGCGAGCGGATCGTCGCGCTGCCGGACATCGTCGCGCGGGCGCACGCCTGCGGCGCGAGGGTCCTCGTCGACGTCTACCACTCGCTGGGCGTGATGCCGCTCGACGTCGCCGCCGCGAACGTCGACTTCGCGGTGGGGGGCTGCTACAAGTACCTGCGCGGAGGCCCCGGCGCGTGCTTTCTGTACGTCGCGCCGCGCTGGCTCGACCAGGGGCTGCGGACGGTCGACACCGGCTGGTTCGCGAAGGCGCGCCGCTTCGACTACCGGCGGCCGGAGCCTCCCGAGTTCGCTCGCGGCGGCGACGGCTGGCTCGAGTCGACGCCGCCCGTGCTCGCGGCGTACCAGGCGCGAGCGGGGCAGCGCTTCGCGCTCGCGTTCGACGTCGGGCGGATGCGCGAGGATTCGCTCGCGAAGCAGGCCTCGCTCGTCGGCCGGCTGTCCGACCACGGCGTCTTCGCCGTCGGCGGTACGCGGGAACGCGGGGCGTTCGTCGTCGTGCCGTTCATGGACGCCCCCGACGGATACGCCGCGTGGGTGTCGGAGGCGCTCGCCGCCCGGGGCGTCGTCGCCGACGCGCGCGGGCCGTTCCTTCGGCTGTGTCCCGACGTGCTGACCACCGCCGGGGACATCGAGCGCGCCGCGCGAGACGTCGGCGACGTCGTGTCGTCGGCACGCGCCTGAGCGAGACACGTGTCCGACGCCGTGCCCTCCGGACGCAATGCGCGGTGTCCCTGCGGCAGCGGGCTGCGCTACAAGTCCTGCTGCGGGCGCATCGCCGGCCCGGACGCCCGGTCCGCTTGGATCGAGGCCGCGATGCGCAGGGCGCTGGCCGAACAGCGGGCGGGTCGCGACGAAGCGGCGCACGCGCTCTACGCGCAGGTGCTGGCGCGCTCGCCCGGTCTGCCGGATGCGCTGCACATGTACGGCGCGACCCAGTTCTCGATCGGCGACCACCGCGGCGCACTGGCCAGCGTTGCCGAGGCGGTCGGGCGCTTCGGCGACACCGTCCCGGCGACGTTGGTCAACCTCGGGTACGTCGTGGCGTCGCTGCTGGCCCGCATCGCGCCGCTCGAGACCGAGGCGCACTACCTCCGCTACCTCGAGTTCCGCGCCGAGCGCGCCCGCGCGGCGGCGGTGCCGAGCGGACGGGTGAGCGTCGTGATCCCGAGCTACTGTCATGCGGCCTTCGTCGAGGCCGCGCTCGCGTCCGCCCTCGAGCAGACGCGCGCGGCCGACGAGATCGTCGTCGTCGACGACGGTTCGACCGACGGCACGCGCGAAATCTTAGCGGAACTCAACACTGTGGGAGCCCACACTGTGGGAGCCGACTCCGTCGGCGACTGGCGTGGCGTCGACGCGGTCATCAGCATGTCGGCGATTCATCACCTGGAGACGGCGGAAAAACAAACCCTCTTCGCCCAAATTTTCGCGGCGCTGCGGCC
>JAKLIE010000166.1 GCA_022709775.1 Pseudomonadota bacterium | reverse complement strand
TTCTTCGTGTCGACGAGCGCCGCCAGCTTGCCGGTCTTGGTGTCGACCGCGGCGATCTTGTTGGACGCGTTCGCCGCGACGAGGAAGTAGCGCTTCGACGCGTCCCAGCCGCCGTCGTGCAGGAACTTCGCCGACTCGATCGTCGTGACCTTCAGGTTCTTGATGTCCGCGTAGTCGACCAGCAGGATCTGCCCGGTCTCCTTGATGTTGACGACCCACTCGGGCTTGGTCTCGGACGACACGATCGACGCGACGCGCGGCTCGGGATGGTACTCGCCGTCGACCGTCATGCCGCGGGTCGACACGATCTTGAACGGCTTGAGCGTCTCGCCGTCCATGATCACGTACTGCGGCGGCCAGTAGCTGCCCGCGATCGCGTACTTGTCCTCGAAGCCCTTGAACTTCGACGTGTCGACCGAGCGGGCGTCGAAGCCCACCTTCACCTCGGCGACCACCGCCGGCTGCTCCATCCACAGGTCGATCAGCGACAGGCGTCCGTCGCGCCCGATCACGTAGACGTAGCGGCCGGACTTCGACAGGCGCGAGATGTGCACCGCGTAGCCGGTCTTGACGATGCTGCGGATCTCCTTCGTGTCGCCGTCGATCAGCGCGACCTCGCCGGTGTCGCGCAGCGTCACGGAGAACATGTTCTTCAGGTTGAACTTGTTCATCTGCTTCTTCGGGCGCTGGTCGACCGGGACGATGACCTTCCACGTCCCCATCATGTCCGCCATGCTGAACTCGGGCGGCACGTCCGGCTGCTCCTGGATGTAGCGCGCCATCAGCGCGATCTCGTCCTTCGACAGGATGTCGTCGAAGTTCACCATCCCGCCCTCGGTGCCGTAGGCGATGATCTTCTCGAGGCGCTGGGCCCCGAGCTTCGTCGTGCCGCCCTCCTGGACCGTGCCGTCCGGCAGCTTCTTCGACCAGTGAGGCTCGAGGTTCTTGCCGGTCGCGCCCTTGCGCAGCACGCCGTGGCAGCCTGCGCAGCGCTCGAAGTAGATCTTCTTCGCCGACTCCTTCTCCGCGGCCGTCATTGCCGCCTGCGGCGCCGCCGCGGGCGCGGCCTGCTGGGCATGGACCTGCGAAATGGCCAGCGGCAGCGCGGCAACGACCGCCGCGCCCATGAACCACCGATTGCGTCTGCTCATCCTCATCTCCCTCGTGGAAGCCCGCCGGAACAACGGGAATCTATCTTTCAGGTGATGCAATTCTCGTCGAGCGCCCGTCCCCTACCTTGACGCTAATCAAGGGGCTGCACGATGCCCCCTCCTAGACTGCGGTCATCTGATCTGGCGCAGGTCCGCGATTCGCGGGCGCGCAGGCGGGAACGGGGGCGAGGATGCTCGCAGGAGCCGGGGAAGCGGGCGCGACGGATGCCGAAGGCGCACGCGCACCGATGTCGCGAAGGGCCGATGCCGTGATCGGGCGGGTGCCGGGCCGGCACGCCGGCGAGCGCGCGCCATCGGGCGCCCGGTCGGGCTTCGTCCATCTCGTCGGCGCGGGACCCGGTGATCCCGAACTCCTGACGGTCAAGGCGGCGCGGCTCCTTGCCGAAGCGGACGTCTGCGTCTACGACCACCTCGTCGGCGCCGGCGTCCTCGCGCTGGTGCGGCCGGGCGCCGAGCGGGTCTACGTCGGGAAGGAGCGCTCGAACCACGCGCTGCCCCAGCAGGACATCAACGCGCTCATCGTCGCACTCGCGAAGGAGGGCAGGCGCGTCCTGCGACTCAAGGGCGGCGACCCGTTCGTCTTCGGACGCGGCGGCGAGGAGGCCCAGGCGCTCGCGGCCGCGGGCGTCGCGTTCGAGATCGTGCCCGGAGTGACCGCCGCGTGCGGCATCGCGGCCGCGGCGCGCATCCCGCTCACGCACCGCGACCACGCCCATTCGCTCACGTTCGTCACCGGGCACCTGCGCGACGGGACGATGAACCTCGACTGGCCGTCGCTCGCGCGTCCGGGCCAGACGGTCGTCGTCTACATGGGGCTCGCCGGCCTGCCGGAGCTCGCGCGACAGCTGGTCGCGCACGGCCTGCCGCCTGCGACACCCGCCGCTGTGGTCCAGGACGGCACGCTGGCCACGCAGCGCGTCGTACGCGCGACGCTCGCGGCGCTGCCGCAGGCGGTCGCGTCCGTCGGCCTCAGGCCGCCTACGCTGGTGATCGTCGGCGAGGTCGTGTCGCTCGCCGACACGCTCTCGGCCGTCGCCCCGGCAGCCGTGGCCGAGGCGAGCTACTCGCTCGCCGCCGACTGACGTTCAGGGCGGGGAAGTTCCGGGGCTCCGTGCCCCGCCGCGGGCGCACGCGCCGCCTCGAGCAGGCAGCCGAGTTGCTGCACGATCGGCGCAGGCACGGCCTGAGACCCGGCAAGCGCCTCGTCGATCCACTGCGCCGTGGTCTCCGCGTCGCTCGACGCCGGCAACGCGGGGATCGCCTCGATCGTGCCCTCCTCGGCATCGACGCAGCGCGTGACCGAGCCTTGAAGGAAGACCTCGATCTGGGGGCACCGCTTCGGGTTCGCGAACGGCTCGCCCTCCGTGCCGCGCAGGAGCATGGCGTCCGCGCCCGTCGCCGCGAGCACCTCGCGCATGCGCACGAGGTAGTCGGGGTGCGAAACGCTCACGACGCGCACGGCGCTGCCGCCGAACGGATCGACGAGCTTCACGAGCGTGTGCGCGGACGAGCGAAGCCCGATGCGCCCGCGCGTCGCCAGCAGGCGCGCGAGGCCGGGCGACAGCACGGAAGTCGGGACGTACGCGACGCCGGCGCGCCTGAGCCGCGCCTCGGCGTCGATCACGGTGGGCGACGGCGGGATGCCCAGCTCCCGCAGGATCCGGGCGCTGGTCACGCGGCCATGGTCCGCGTCGTCGGAATCCTCGTCGTCGCCGTCCGCGGCGTCCAGCGTCCCCGCGCCGGCGAGGCCGTGCAGCAGCACCGGCACGCCGTAGCGCGCGAGCAGCAGCGCGACGAGCGGCGTGAGGTTGGGTCCGCGACGCGCGCCGTTGTAGCTCGCGAGCACCACCGGTCGCGAGCGGTCGCCGGGCGACGTGACGCGCGCGACGCGCGGCGCGAGCGCATCGAGGAATCCGAGGGTCTCGGGGAGCGCCTCGCCCTTGATCCGCATCGCGACGAGGATCGCGCCCAGTTCGAGGTCTGCAACCTCGCCGTCGAGCATCGCGGCGAACATCTCGCGCGCACGCACGCGGTCGAGGTCGCGCGCCCCGTGCGCGCCGCGTCCGATCGCGCGGATCAGGGAGACGCAATCGATCGGCATCGACGGCCCGCTCTCGCGCGCTGCGCTACTCGCGCGCCCAGATCGTGATCTCGTAGTTCGATTCGGAGCCCGGCTCGACGCGCCACTGGTAGTTGTTCGCCTGAAGCACGCGGAACAGCGGCTTCGGCTCGCAGTCGATGACCAGCTTGAGCGTGTCGCCCGGCGTGAAGTCGCCGATCGTCTCGATCACGCGCTCCAGCGGCTCCGGCGGCTGCATGCCGCGGACGTCGAGCACGACGTGGCGGTGCTTCACGGCCGCTCTCCGCGACGATGGGACCCGGCGTTCATCGCGTCATTTGTGCGGCCGGGCAGCGGTCGCCGCCTTGATGCCGGTCAAGCGGCGATCGTCAGGCCCCGCGCAACGCGTGGGCGAGGTTGAGCGCGAAGGCGAACAGCAGCACGGCCCCGGCCTGATGCGCCGCCGCGAGCGGAAGCGGCACGACCAGCAGCAGCGTCGCGATCCCGAGCGCGACCTGGATCGCGAGCATCGCGAGCATCAGGTGGGCGCCGATGCGCGCCCGCGCGGGAACCCCCGCCCGCAGCACCTTCCACCAGAGCACCGGAACGAAGAACGCGAGCAGCCACGCGCCGAGCCGGTGGTCGAACTGGACGGTCGCCATGTTCCAGAAGAAATTGCGCCACCACGGCTCGATCATCATGATCTCGGGGGGCACGACGCTCCCGTTCATCAGCGGAAACGTGTTGTACGCGAACCCGGCGCGGATCCCGGCGACGAAGCCGCCGGTCAGCACCATCGCGAACACCATCACCGACAGCCACCCGGCCCACCGGCGGGCCGAGCGCACGCGTTCGCCGCCCTCCGCGATCCGCCCGGGGAGCAGGAGCGACATCGCGACCCACTGCATCGCGCCGAAGATCACGAACGCGAGCCCCAGGTGCGCGGTCAGCCGGAACTGCGAGACGCGCGGATCCTCGACGAGCCCGCTCTTGACCATGTACCAGCCCATCGCGCCCTGCAACCCGCCCAGCAGGAAGATCCCGGCGAGCGGCAAGCCGTAGCCCTCGGGGATGCGGCGGCGCAACAGGAACCAGAGGAACGGCAGCAGGAAGGCGAAGCCGATCAGTCGGCCGAGCAGGCGATGGTAGTACTCCCACCAGAAGATGCCCTTGAACTCGTCGAGCGACATGCCCGAATTGACCAGGTTGTACTCGGGCGTGAGCTTGTACTTCTCGAACGTGGCCTGCCATTGGGCCTCGTCCAGGGGCGGCAGCGTGCCGACGATCGGCTGCCACTCGACGATCGACAGTCCGGAGTGCGTGAGCCGCGTGACGCCGCCGACGACGACCATCGCGAACACGAGCGCGCAGCAGGCCAGCAGCCAGGCGGCGATCGCGCGGTCGGACGATCCGGCGCGCGCGACGGCCGGTCCTGCGGAGGCGAAGGTGGGGGCGGCCCGGTTCACTGCGCGATCTTACCGCAGCGCAGCGCGGACCAATTGACCCGGGTTTGACCGTCCGCGCTCGATCACTGGCCAATCCTTGACGGGTATCAATTCCGGTCCCGCGGGGCACGCCGAGAATTCGCTGCATTGCCGCGCGTTCCCGCGTCCACCGGGATGCCGCGTTTTGTCCACCTGGGAGGCCCGACCATGAACACCCCTCAAGATCGTTCGCTCGACGTCGACGAGGAGCCCGTTCCCGCGATGCAGCAGATCCTCGACAACCCGTTCCTGCTGCTGTTCATCGGCGTCGCGATGCCGACCGTGCTCTACATCGTGTGGGGCGTGATGGAAATCGTCGGCATCCCGGTCGCCAAGTGACCGGGGCCGAGAACAAGGAGAACGCTAGATGAGCGCCCTCACCCCCCCGCAAGGCGTCTGGTGGAAGCAGCCGCTGGACCGCATGGAAGGCACGTGGATCGCGATCGCGTTCGCGTGGTGCCTGATCATGTTCTTCATGATGCCGTACTGGCACGTGTTCGG
>JAKLIE010000165.1 GCA_022709775.1 Pseudomonadota bacterium | reverse complement strand
CGCCATCGGCGTCGGATTCGCGCCGATCGAGCGGCCCAGGAGCTGCCAGGCGTCGCCCGGCGGCATCCGGAGCTTGATGCCCGCCATGTCCTCCGGCCTGTTGATCTTCTTCTTCGGCTTGAGACCGACCTGGCGCGTCCCGAAGAAGGTCGGCCCGAGGATCTTCACCTTGACCTGGTCCTCGACCATCTTCTTCATCTGCGCGCCGAGATCGCTGCCGAAGAACTTGGTCAGGTGGTTCGCGTCGCGGAACAGGTACGCGGACGTGAGGATCGACCACGCCGGGACCTGCTTCGAGATGTCCTGCGGCGCGATGTTGCCGAGCTCGAGGTTGTCGCGCTGCAGCGCGACCAGCTCGGTTCCCTGCTTGAACAGCGACCCGCCGAGGAACGTCTCGACCGCGAAGTCGGCCTCGATCTCCTTGGCGAAGACCTTCATCATCTCCGCGCGGATGTCCTTGTCGGAGAACACGGCGGCGAAGCGCAGTTTCGGCTTGTCCTGCGCCCACGCGGGGACGACGCCCGCGGCGGCGAGTGCGGCGCCGGCCTTCAGCACGGTACGACGGTCGAACTTGGATTGCATGGTTTCCTCCTCGTTGAAGATTGCGACTGCCTAGGCGACCGGCATGGGCTCGAGCCAGCGCAGGATCACGTCCGCCACGATTCCGCGGCGGCGCGGCACATCCCCCTTCGCGCCCATCTCCCGCTGGAACAGGGTGCCGAAAGTGTACTGATTGGTGACGTTGAACATCCCCAGGGCGGCGATCGCCATGTGGACGTCGATCGGGTCGACTTCGCGCCGGAACACCCCCCCGGCCTGGCCCCGCGCGATCACGGCGCCGAGCATGTCCACGATCGGGCGATTGACGGTGCGCAGCGACGGGAAGCGCTTCATGTGCCTGCCCTTGGCCTGGTTCTCGGCCACGACCAGCCGCACGAAGTACTCGTGATCGACGTAGTAGTCGTAGGTGAACTCGACGACCCGCCGGATGGCGTCCGCGGGCGGCAGGTGATCGAGGGCGAGACCGCGCTCCGCATCGCGGATCTCCGCGTAGACGCGCTCGAGCACCGCGAGGTAGAGCCGCTCCTTGCTGCCGAAGTAGTAGTTGATCAGCGCGCGCGTCGTGCTGGTACGCGCCGCGATCGCGTCCATGCTCGCGCCCTTGTAGCCGCGTGCGGCGAACTCGGCGGTCGCGGCCGCGAGGATCCGCGACCGGTTGGCCTCGGGTTCCTTGGGCTTGCGCATCGACATGCTGCGGGAGGACCGGACCTGCAATCCCATCGGGCCTCCGGAACGGGCGGACTCGCCGGGCAAAATTAACAGACTCGCCAAATCGCGGCAAGCATCGGGCAGGGTGCGCTGCAGCATGACGGGAGTCAGTACGAGACGCGCGAGACCGCGCGCAGTTCGTCGGGCGTCGCGGTGCCGAAACCGAAGAACTCGAGATAGGCCGGGATCATCTCGAACAGCATGTCGGTCCCGACCTGGTATCGGCAGCCGCGCGCGCGCGCCGCCGCCAGCAGCGGCGTGATCTCGTGCTTCATCACCACCTCGCCCACGAACGTGCGCGCCTCGAGCCGCGCGACGTCGAACGGCAGCGGATCCCCCGCCTCCATGCCGAGCGGCGTGCCGTTGACGACGAGGTCGTAGCCCGCGGGATCGCTGCCGGCGAGCCGCACGTCGAGCGACGGGTAGTGCTTGCGCAGCCGGCCGGCCAGCGCGCCGGCCGTCGCGTCGCGGAGGTCGTGGAGCGCGATCGCCCCCGCTCCCGCCGCGGCGAGCGACGCCGCGATCGCCGAGCCCACGCCGCCGGCGCCGGCGACGAGGCAGCGCGCTCCGCGGACCTCGAAGCCCTTGTGGGCGAGCCCGCGGACGAAGCCCGTGCCGTCGAACATGTCGCCCAGCAGCGTCCCGTCGGCTCGCCGCAGCACCGCGTTGCACGACCCCGCGATCTCGACGGTCGGCGTGATCTCGTCGACCAGGCCGACCGTCGTGACCTTGTGGGGCATCGTCACCAGCGCGCCGCGGACGTTGGTGAGGCGGAACAGGGCGCGCAGGAACGCCGGATAGTCCTCCGCCATGCAGCCCATCGGCACGACGACCGCGTCGATGCCCCTGCTCTCGAACCACGGGTTGTAGATGAGCGGTGCCTTGAACGACTCCGTCGGGAAGCCGACGTGGGCGACGAGAAGGGTCTTGCCGCTGATCATGGGAATCGGGAATCGCGGAATCGCGGTCGGGAAGAGGACGGGGGAGGCCCCGGGCGTCGTGCCGAGGGCGCCGTCAGAGCATCTCGCCGCCGCGGGCCCGGCGGATGATGTCGAACACGGCGACGAGATCGCCGATCGGGATCTGTCCCGGCGCGGACGCGGCGTCGGCGACGGCGAAGGAGAGCCAGGACCCGAACAGCCCGCCGACCAGCCGCGATGCCGCGCCCAGCGGGCCGACCGCCATGCTGATCAGGGGGATGCTCGCGCGCTCGTCGGCCTGCTCGGTCGCCGAGAGCAGCGTCAGCACGTCCCTGCGGCTGCGAGGCATGACCTGCAGCATCGCGACGTCGGCGCCGAGCCGCTCGGCCTCGAGCACGCGATCGATCAGGTACTCGAGCCCGGGCGTGTAGGCGAAGTTGTGGTACGACAGGATCAGGCGGACGTCGTGCCGGCGCGTGGACTCGCGCACGCGCCGCACGTGGCCAGGGTCGTTGTCCAGCTCGAAGTCGACGAAGTCGACCAGCCCGCTGGCGGCGACCGCGTCGTAGAGCTCGACGATCGCCTCCCTGCCGAGCGCGATGCGTTCGCCGCCGCCGCTCTCCGCCCTGCACGTGAAGACGACCGGGCGCTTGCCGACGACGTCGCGCAGCGCCCGCGCCGCCTCGACGACCGCGACCGCATCGCCGATCGCGTCGAAGAAGTCGACGCGCCACTCGACGAGGTCGGGCTTCTGCTTGAGCACCCGGGTCGCCTCGGCGAGCAGCCGCGCGCGCGTCCGCCCGACCAGCGGCGCGCACAGGAGGGGCGTGTCCCCGCCCAGCTTCCTGCCCCGCGCATCGACCGCCTTGATCTGCTTCTTCATGCCCTCGCTCCCGTCACGTCGTCGCGCCCGGGCGCCGCGCCCCGGTCGCCGCGTGCGCCGGGCGGCGATTATCGCGCGCGCCCCGCTCCGCCGGGTGCTCCGCGAGATGGGCCTTGAGCGTCTCCAGGCACCGCGCCGCGTGCTCGGCGTAGCCCAGCTCCTCGTGCAATTCCTTGTTGGGCAGCTCGATCGAGTACACGCAATGCGGAATGTGCGCGAGGATGCCGGCGACGTCGATGCCGCCCTCGCCCACGTAGAGCCGGCCCTCGCGCATGATACGGATCATCTCCGCGCGCTCGGCCGGGATCTCCCCCGGCGCGTCGCACAGCTGGGCGAAGTGGAACCACTCGCGGGGCAACACGTCCAGGTCGGCGGGATTGTCGCGGGCGCGGTGGAAGTGGTGCGTGTCGATCATCAGGCCGGCGTTGGGACGATCGACCGCGCGCAGCACGTCGACCGCCATCGCCAGGTTGTTGACCGTGGCGATCGGCACGTACTCGAGGTCGACGGTGAGCCCGAAGGGCCGCGCGAGGTCGCAGATCTCGCCGAACTTCTCGACGTAGAACTCGCGCTCGCCGCCCCAGATGCTCGACAGCACCGCCCTGGCGCCCACCTCGGCCGCCACCTCCATCGCCGGCAGGTACTTGGTCGGATGCAGACCCTCGTAGACGCGGGCGAGCTCGATGTCGTGGACGCGCACGCCGGTCGACGCGAGCGCGCGCTTGAACTGCCGCAGCATCTGCGGCTTCTCGGCGAGCGAGTAATCGGGCTCGCCCGGCAGGCCCATGTAGATCGGGCGGATGCTCACGTAGTCGTAGCCGGCCCGCGCCGCGATGTACGTCATCTCCGGCGGCGGGCAGCCGAGCACCGTGAGATGCGCCAGGGAAAATGCCTGTTTCATGCCGTTCGGTCTCCTCGCTGCGGTGTCCCGCACCGTCCCGTGCCCGACGCGCTGCGATCGCGTTCGCGCCGACGCCTCAATCGCCCGTGCTGACGTGGTGCACCTTCCTGCCCGGCGAGTAGATGTCCATGATGTTCCAGTGCCCGGCGGTCGGCACCGGCTCGTTCTTCATGTAGACGTCCAGCACCACCGGGCGCTTCGACCGGATCGCCTTCGCGAGCGCCGGCTTGAACTCGGCGGCCGACGCGATCTTGACGCCGTCGATGCCGTAGGCGCGCGCGATCGCCGCGAAGTCGGGCGACCACGTCTTGCCGTTCTTCTCGAAGACGGTGGCGAACGTCGTGCCGTAGTGCGCGGCCTCGAGGCCGGCGATCGTGCCGAACGCGTGGTTGTTCATGATCACCCACACGACCGCGATGTCCTCCTCGAACGCCGTCGCCAGCGCGGCCGGGTTCTGGCCGAAGCCGCCGTCGCCGATCAGCGCGACGACCACGCGATCGGGCAGCGCGACCTTGGCGCCGAGCGCCGCCGGCGAGCCGAAGCCCATCGTCGCGAAGCCGCCCGGCGTGAAGATGCTGCCCGGCGTGTAGATCGGGAACTGCTGGCCGACGCCGTTCTTGTTCCAGCCCACGTCGGTGCACAGGATCGCGTCGCGCGGCAGCACCTCGCGCAGGTCGGCGAGGATGCGCTCGGGTCGCATCGGCCAGGCGTCGCTCTTCATCGCCTTCGCGTTGCCGGCGACGAAGGCCCTGCGGTTCCTGTCCATCTCGGCGAGCAGCCTGTCGCGCTTCACACCCTTCGGCGCGATCTTGCGCGCGACGCGGTTCAGCGCCTTGAGCGCCTGCTTCAGGTCGGCCACCGCGCCGATCGCCACCGGATAGTTGCGGCCGATCTCGGAGGGGTCGATGTCGATCTGGATGAGCTTCGTCGGCGGGAAGCTGAACGTGTATTCGTTCTCCCACGAACTGCAGTCGGCCTCGGAAAAGCGCGTGCCGAGGCCCAGGATCCAGTCGGCGTCCCTGCACTTGTCGTTGATGAACTTCGTGCCCCAGAACCCGGTCATCCCGAGGATCAGCGGGTGGTCGTCGGGCAGCGCGCCCTTGCCCATCAGCGTGTGCGCGACCGGCAGCGACAGCTGCTCGGCGAACTCGCGCATTTCCTCCGCCGCATCCGCGAGCAGGATGCCGCCGCCGACGTACAGGATCGGCGTCTTCGCGGCCAGGATCTGCCTGACGATCTTCTCGG
>JAKLIE010000164.1 GCA_022709775.1 Pseudomonadota bacterium | reverse complement strand
GTTGTCGCAGTGGTCGATCAGCAGGACCGGCGCGCCGGGATTGCCGAGGCCGAGCGACTTCGCGCGCGCGACCGATTCCGCCAGCGGCGGCGCGTGGAACACGTATTCCGCGCGGCGCTTCCAGGCGATGTCGAGCATCCGGTCGCAGACCTCGCGCGCGGACTCGCGTCCGCCGCGCCGCGCGTCGCCGACGACGATCGCCGAAACGCCCGTGTGCGGCGTGTCCGCGTGCGGGAAGGAGGGCAGCAGCGTCGCGGCGAGCACCCGGCCGCTCCGCTCCTGCGACCTCGCGTAGTCGAGGATGTCGCCGGACGGTCCGTCCTCGGGCGCGTGGCGCATGATCGACGCGAGCAGCGGCTTCCAGCCCCATGCCATCACGGGCTCGATGCCGCCGTCGAGCGCGCGAACCAGGATCGAGCCGGCGAGCATGCCGGCGTCGTACATGTCGACGTGCGGGTAGGTCTTGTAGCCGGCGATCACGGTCGCGTTGTCGACGAGCTCGCGCGACAGGTTCGTGTGGTAGTCGAGCGTGACCGCGATCGGGACGTCCGGCGCGATCTTCCGCACGCGACGCGCGATCTCGCCCTCGGGGTCGTCGCAGTCCTCGGTCACCATCGCGCCGTGGAGATCGAGGAACACCGCGTCGCAGCCGGCGCGCACCGCGTCCTCGATCGGCCGCACCAGCGCCTCGAAGGTCGCGCGCGAGGCCCTGTTCGACGGCCACGATTCCCCGGCGACCGGCGTGACGATCTCGGCGTGCTCGCGCGCGGCGAGGTCGAGATAGGCGGCGAGGGGCGTGTTGGTGCCGCGGAAGCGCTCGACGACGGAAGGGCCGAAGGCGGGCCCTTCCCCGTGACCGAACGACGAGAGCGGCGTGGGGACCGGCGAGAACGTGTTGGTCTCATGCTTGACGAGCGCGAGGACGTAGCGGCGCGGCATCGCCGAACTCTACCGGATCAGGCGGCGGACGGCGCGAACGCGGGACCGAGGGGCTTGAGGCGCAGGCCGGGCCGAAGCCGCTTCCACGTGAACATCGTGGGGTCGGCCTTCGCCGGCCCCGGCGCGGCGACGACGAGCACCTCGCGCGCGATCGGCTGGAAATCGGCGCGGAAGTGCACCGAGCTCTTGAGCGCGAGCACGCGTTCGGCGCGCGGCTCGATGCCGACGTGCCGGAACATCGCCTGGTCCGCGGCCTGGCACTTGACCGACGCGAGCACGACGCGCACGTTGCCGTGCCGGAGCACCGCCATCCGGCCGAGGTCCATCCGGAAGCCGTGGAACATCGGTCCGGTGCAGGTGAACCGGCCGTCGGCCACGCGCTCGACGGTGAACTCGCCCTCGAACGGCACGTGGCCCGGCACGCCCGAGATCTCGCCCAGCCGGAAGCGCGCCGTTCGCCGTTCGCCCACCTCGTGCGCCTGCTTCGCGGACGCGGGATCGATCAGCAGGCCGAGCACCGACCCCGGCGCGTCGTGCGCGACGAGCGACGCGAGGAGCCCGGTCGTGTCGCCGTTGCCGCCCGCGCCGGGATTGTCCTGCGTGTCCGCGAGCACGACCGGCGCGCCGGGCACGCCGCGTTGCATCGCGCGGCGCACCCCCTCGTCGGGCGTGAGGAGCTCCATGCCGAAGTCGCCTTCCGCATCGGCGATCGCCTGGCGCATCGCGGCGACCGCGACCTGCACGCGCACCTCGTCGATCCCCATGCCGAACACCGACATGCCGCACTCGGGGAAGTCCGCCATCGGGAAGCCCGGCGTGAACGAGAGCACGGCGCCGTGCTCCTGCTCGAGCCGCTCGAGCATCGCGTAGAGGCTGCGCGCCGGCTCGATCATCGTGCACTGCGACGGGAGCCCGGTCAGGAAGTCGAGCGTGCGCACGCTCTTCGCGAGCGGCGCACCGTGCCGCTCGAGGTCGAGCAGGAGCCGCGCGGCCCGGGCGCCGGTGGCAGCCATGTCGACGTGCGGATAGGTGCGGTAGGCGACCAGCGCGTTGCTGCGCTCGACCATCGCGCGCGTCACGTTCGCGTGCAGGTCGAGGCTCGCGACGACGGGAACGTTCGGCCCGACGACGCCGCGGACGCGCGCGAGCAGCTCGCCCTCGCCGTCGTCCAGGTGCTCGGTGACCATCGCTCCGTGCAGGTCGAGGTAGACACCGTCGACCGGCGACGCGTCGGCGAGCCTGCGCACGAGTTCGCCGGCAATGCGCTCGTACGCGTCGCGAGTTACGTGAGCGGAGGGAGACGCGGCTCCCCATGCGAGGCCCGCCACCCTGTGGCCCGCGGCGTGCAGCACCTCGATCGCGCCGGTGGCGGGGATGTTCGCTCCGTCGAGGCGGGAGACGATGTCGTCGCCGAAGCAGAGCGGCGGCCAGCCTCCGCCGGACTCGAAGGCCGCGTAGTCGGCCTTCGTCGGCGCGAACGTGTTCGTCTCGTGCTGGAATCCGCCGACGGCGATGCGCGCCATGGTGCCTCCGGATGGTCCCGCAGCCTAACGCAGGCCGCGCCGTTCCGACAACTCCACGGCGCCGAGCGCCGAATGCCCGACTTGTGCTTGAATGGGAGAGAGAGAGGGGGGGCGATGCCCGACGAGCTGTGGCGCTGGAGCGCGGGAAGGATCGCGGCGAGCATCGCCGCGAGGGACATTTCGGCGCGGGAGGCGGTCGAGGCCTCGGTCGCGCGGATGCGCGCGGCCAACGGCGCGATCAACGCGGTCACCGTCGACCTGTCGGAGCGGGCGCTCGCCGCGGCCGATCGCGCGGATGCGGCGGTGAAGCGTGGCGAGCGGCTCGGCCCGCTGCACGGCGTTCCCGTCACGATCAAGGAGAACGTCGACCAGGCCGGCTGCGCGACGACCAATGGCGTGCTCGCCCATCGCGACGCGATAGCGCACGACGACAGTCCCGTCGTCGCGAACCTGCTGAAGGCGGGTGCGATACCTGTCGGGCGCACGAACACGCCCGCGTTCAGCTTCCGGCTCGACACGGTGAACGACCTGCGCGGCCGGACGCACAACCCCTGGCGTCGCGGCGTGACGCCGGGAGGGTCGAGCGGCGGCGCATCGGCGTCGGTCGCGGCCGGGATCGTGCCGCTCGCGCACGGCAACGACATCGCCGGCTCGGTGCGGTATCCGGCGTTCTGCTGCGGGCTCGCGGGGCTGCGGCCGTCGTTCGGACGCGTGCCGGCGTTCCTGCCGACGCAGAAGGCCGAGCGGGCGATCTCCGCGCAGCTCCTGAGCGTCCAGGGGCCGATCGCGCGCACGGTGAACGACGTGCGGCTGGGCTTCGCGGCGATGGCGGCGCGCGACCCGCGCGACCCGTGGTGGGTGCCGGCGGCGCTCGAAGGGCCGCCGTTGCCGCGGCGTGTCGCGGTCGTGCGCGACCCGGGCGAGCTCGACGGCATCGCGCCGTCGCCGGCGATCGCGCACGCGCTCGACCGGGCGGCGCACTGGCTCGCGCAGGCCGGCTACGAGGTCGTCGACGAGCCGACGCCGGGATTCACCGACGCCGCGCGCCTGTGGTTCGAGATGTTCGTCCCGGAGTTCCGGCTTTTCATGCAGGCGGATTTCGAACGCGACGGCGACGACGGCATCCGCACCGCGATGGCGTACATGGCGGCGATCGCGCCCGATCTCGCGCCCGACGCGCACCTCAAGGCGCTCGCGCGACGGACGAAGCTGCAGCGCGACTGGTTGCTCTACCAGGAGCGCACGCCCCTCGTGCTCGCGCCCGTGTCGGCTGTGCCGGCCTACGAGATCGGCTTCGACGTCGAGAGCCGGGCGCGCACCGAGCGGGTGTGGCGCGAATGCTCGACGCTGATGGCGGTGCCCGTGCTGGGCCTGCCCGGCATGGCGGTGCCGACCGGGCTGGCCGACGGGCTGCCGGTGGGCGTGCAGATCGTGGGACCGCGCTTCCGCGAGGACCTCTGCCTCGCGGCCGCCGAGGCGATCGAGGTTCGGGCGGCGTTCGCGGCCGGCCTGCCGATCGACCCGCGCTGAGCCCCGATGGCGCGCGGCGACGTTTCGGGCTACCGTAGCGCGTCGCTTCCCCGCGCTTCGCCACCCTTCCGCTTCCGGAGGATCGCATGGACTTTCGCCGTACGTTGAAGTCGGCCACCGTGGCCGCGGTGCTCCCGCTGGCGCTCGCGTTCCCGGCGCCCTCGGCGCTCGCGCAGTCGACGCTGCGCGTGGTGATGCACTCGGACCTGAAGATCGTCGATCCGATCTGGACGACCGCGTACATCACGCGCAATCACGGCTACATGATCTACGACACGCTGTTCGCGACCGACGCCGCCGGCAAGGTTCAGCCGCAGATGGTCGACCGCTGGACGGTGAGCCCGGACGGCCTCGCCTACACGTTGACGCTGCGCGACGGGCTCCTGTGGCACGACGGCGCGCCGGTGACCGCCGAGGACTGCGTCGCCTCGATCCGGCGCTGGGGCGCGAAGGACGCGATCGGCCAGAAGCTGATGACGTTCGTGAAGGACATGCAGGTCGTCGACGCGAAGACGTTCCGCATCAACCTCAGTTCGCCGACAGGCCTCGTGCTGGGCGGGCTGGGCAAGCCGTCGTCCGCCGCGCCGTTCATGATGCCGAAGCGCGTGGCGGAGACCGACCCGAACACCCAGATCACCGATTTCACCGGCAGCGGACCGTTCGTGTTCCGCAGGGACGAGTGGAAGCCGGGCGACCGGGCCGTGTACGCGAAGTTCGACCGGTACAAGCCGCGCGCCGAACCGCCCTCGGGCATGGCGGGCGGAAAGGTCGTCAAGGTCGACCGCGTCGAGTGGCGCGTGATCGCCGACCAGCAGACCGCCGTCAACGCGCTGATCGCGGGCGAGATCGACATGATCGAGCAGCCGGCGCACGACCTGATGCCGGTGATGAAGAAGGATGCGAACCTCAAGCTCGTCGACACGAACCCGCTCGGCAACCAGTACTCGTTCCGGTTCAACTCGACCGCGAAGCCGTTCGACAACCCGAAGGTCAAGCAGGCGCTCCTCCATGCGTTCAACCAGGAGGACTTCCTGAAGGCGGTGATCGGCGACCCGGCCTACTACAAGGTCTGCAAGGCGATGTTCGTCTGCGGCACGCCGCTCGAGACGACGAAAGGGACCGACGGGCTGCTCGAGTCGAACTTCGTGAGGGCGCGCGAACTGCTGAAGGAAGCGGGCTACGACGGCACGCCGATCGTGCTGATGCACTCGACCGACCTGCAGGTGCTGACGAATCTCGCGCCGGTGGCGAAGAGCCTGATG
>JAKLIE010000163.1 GCA_022709775.1 Pseudomonadota bacterium | reverse complement strand
GTGCACAAGGAGGCGCAGAACATCGACCTCAAGTACCAGGCGCTCGGCTCGCCGGTCCCGTGGCATCCGGGAGCGAAGAAGTACTTCGAGGAGCAGGGCGTCAAGTTCGCGAACTGACGCGCTCGCCGGACGCGGGACGGAAAGACTGGGCGGCTTCGAAGGCCGCCCGTCTTGCTTTGGAACGCCTTCGTCGAATTCCGTCACGCGCTCCGTCGCGCATTCGATGGGGATTGCCGCCGTGCGATGCGTCCGCGGAGCGCTCGCCGAGGGAGGCGCGAGCCATCGATTTCGATCGTGGTGACGGCGGGCGGCCGGCGCCGCCACCGGACGGGGTGCGTGCTACGCTTGCCGCCCATCGGGTGAGCAGAAGGAAGCGTCCGTGGCGGAAGAGACCCAGCATCCGGACAGGGCGGCCGACGCCGCCGTGACCGAGGACCGTCTCCGGGTCGCGGAAGCCTACGTCGAGCAGGAGGAGGGCGGGACCAGCCGTTACCGCGGCCTGCTCGGGCACGCCACGACGGCGCTGCTCGTCGCGATGAGCCTCTTCCACCTGTATGCGGCCCTCGAGATCGTGCCCGCGCAGGTGCTGCGCCCGGTGCACGTCGGCTTCGTGCTGGTCCTCGTGTTCCTGCTGTTCCCGATCGCGGCGCGCTACCGCCACCGGCTGATGTGGTGGGACGTCGTGGGCGCGGCGCTCGGCTTCGCGACGATCGCCTACCTGCTCTCCGGGGGCGACGACATCTGGGACCGGAACGTCACGCCCAGCGCGAGCGACACGTTCTTCGGCTTCGCGTTCCTGCTGCTCGTGCTCGAGGCCTGCCGGCGCACGTCGGGATGGATCATGACGTTCGTGATCGGGGCGTTCATCGCCTACGCGTTCGTGGGCCCGTGGCTCCCCGGCGAGTGGTCGCACCGCGGCTACGACGTCGCGAGCCTGTCGGGATTCCTCTACCAGACGCTCGAGGGCATCTTCGGCACGGCGGTCGACGTGTCGTCGACGCTCATCATCCTGTTCACGATCTACGGCGCGTTCCTGCAGCAGTCGGGCGCGGGGCGCTTCTTCCTCGACTGGAGCTTCGCCGCGATGGGCGGCAAGCACGCGAGCGCCGGCCGCACCGTCGTGCTCGCGTCGTTCCTTCTGGGCGGGCCCTCGGGCTCCGGCGTCGCGACCACGGTGACGATCGGATCGGTCGCCTGGCCGATGCTCGCGAAGGCCGGCTACGGAAAGGAGGCTGCCGGCGGACTGCTCGCCGCCGGAGGCCTGGGCGCGATCATCTCGCCGCCGGTGCTGGGCGCCGCGGCGTTCCTGATCGCCGAGTTCCTGAAGATCGGCTACCTCGACGTGATCATGATGGCGGTCGTCCCGACCTGCCTCTACTACCTGTCGCTGCTGGTGATGGTCGAGCTCGACGTGCGGCGCTTCGGCATGTCCGAGGTCGCCGCCGCCCGCGTGATGTCGCTGTGGGACCTGACCCGGCGCTACGGCTTCCACTTCGTGTCGCTCGTGTCGATCGTCGCGTTCCTGCTCCTGGGCTTCTCGCCGGTGCTGTCGGTGTTCTGGGCGACGGTCGTCACGTTCGCGGTGAGCTTCCTCGACCGCGAGAACGCGCTCTTCCCGCGCCGCCTGATCACGGCGCTCAAGGACGGGTCCGCGCAGATGCTCAACGTCGCGGCGACCTGCGCGGCGGCCGGCATCATCGTCGGCGTCGTCGCGAAGACCGGGCTGGGCCTCAAGTTCTCGGCGATCGTGATCGCGTACGCCGGCGGGAGCCTGGTTCTGACGGCCCTCTACACGGCGGCGATCGTCTGGATCATCGGGCTCGCGGTGCCGGTCACCGCAAGCTACATCATCTGCGCCGTGATCGCGGCGCCCGCGCTCACGAAGCTGGGCGTGCCGGACTTCGCGGCTCACATGTTCATCTTCTACTACGCGGTGCTCTCGGAAGTCTCGCCGCCGACGGCGCTCTCGCCGTTCGCGGCCGCCGCGATCACCGGAGGCGACCCGTACAGGACGACGCTGCACTCGTGGAAGTACACGCTGCCCGCGTTCGTCGTGCCGTTCGTGTTCGTGCTGTCGCCCGAAGGCGTCGGGCTGCTGCTCAAGACGCCGCCCGAAGGCTCGTGGCTCGGCGTCGCGTGGATCGCCGCGACGGCGCTCGCAGGCATCACATCGCTCGCGTTCGGCGTGCAGGGATGGCTCGCAGGGCGGCTCTCGGCGTTCGAACGGGCGGTCCTGATCCTCGCGGGCCTGGCGCTCGTCTACCCGGCGTCGTGGAGCGACGTCGCGGGCATCGCGGGCATCGTCGCGGTCGTCGCGGTGCGCTGGCTCGTGCGGCGCCCGGCGGGGGCATGAGCGTCGCCGGGCCGGGGGAAGACGGAGCGCCGACCGGGGTGCGGCGCGTGGACGCGCTCTTCGACCGCTACGGCGAGGCGCACCGGCACCCGACGAACGAGGCGATCCACCGGGTCTGCGTGCCGCTGATCGCCTGGAGCCTGCTCGCGCTCCTGTGGTCGTGGTCGCCCGCGGCGGCCTACGTGCTGATCGGCGTCGCGGTCGCCTACTACCTGACGCTATCGTTCCCGATCGCGATGGGCATGCTCGCGGTCGCCGCGGTGATGGTCTATCCGCTCACTCGGTTCGGCGCGTCGACGCTGCCGGTCGCCGTCGCGGTGTTCGCGGCCGCCTGGATCGGGCAATTCGTCGGCCATCGGATCGAGGGGCGCAAGCCGTCGTTCCTCGAGGACGTCCGGTTCCTGCTCGTCGGTCCCGCGTGGCTCCTCGGGAGGGCCTACCGGCGCTTCGGCATCGCGTACTGAAGCGTCAGGCGACGACGTTGATCCCCGCGTCGCCGAGCGCGGAGCGGAGCGCCTTCACGTGGTCGTGTCCGGTGGTCTCGACGACGCACGCGACGCGCACGGCGGAGAGGTCCGGCCCGGAGAACGCGCGGTCGTGCACGATCTCCTTGATCGACGCACCGCTCGCGGCGATCACGGCGGTGAGCCGCGCGAGCCCGCCCGGACGGTCGGAGATCGAGACGGTGAAGCGCGCGAGCCGCCCGTCGGTCACGAGGCCGGTCTCGATCACGCGGTCGAGGATCGTGAGGTCGATGTTGCCGCCGCACAGTACGAGCACGACCACCTTGCGCGTCAGATGTTCGAGCTTGCCGGCGAGGAACGCGGCGAGCGGTGCGGCGCCCGCGCCTTCGACGACGCTCTTCTCGAGCTCGATCAGCCGCAGGATCGCGAGCGCGATCGACGCCTCGTCGACGGTGCAGAGCCGGTCGACGACGCGGCGCGCGATCGGGTAGTTGATCTCGCCGGTCTTCGCGACCGCGAGGCCGTCCGCGAGCGTCGGGGAGAGCGCGACCTGCACCGGGCCGTGGCGCGCGAACGCCGCGGCGAGCGACGGGGCGTTCTCCGGCTCGACGCCGACGATCTCGACCGCGGGCTTCCTTGCCTTCGCCACGAGGCCGATCCCGCTGATGAGGCCCCCGCCGCCGACCGGAACGACGATCGCCTCGACCCCGGGGACCTGCTCCAGGATCTCGAGTCCCATCGTGCCCTGGCCCGCGATCACGTGCGCGTTGTCGAAAGGATGGATGAACGCGAGGCCGCGCTCGGTCGCGAGCTCCGTCGCCCTGGCGCGCGCCTCGGTCAGGTCCTCGCCGTGCAGGACGACCTCGGCGCCGAGGTGGCGGCAGTTGGTGACCTTGATCAGCGGCGCGAAGCGCGGCATCACGACGGTGACCGGGATGCCGAGCAGGCTGCCGTGGTAGGCGATGCCCTGCGCGTGGTTGCCCGCCGAGGCTGCGATCACGCCCCGGCGGCGCGCGTCCTCGGGCAGGCGCAGCAGCGCGTTGCGCGCGCCGCGTTCCTTGAAGCTCCCCGTCCGCTGCAGGTAGTCGAGCTTGCAGAAGACGTGCGCGCCGGTGAGATTCGACAGCGGGATCGACTCGACGCAGGGGCTCTCGTAGATGCCGCCGCGGATGCGCTCGCGCGCGGCCTCGACATCCGCCAGCGTAACGGTGGGCACTTCCATCGGGGGCGCTCCCGGGCTCAGAACGGCAACTTCGCGTCGGGCCGGATCTCGGCGAGCGCGCGGCGGAACTCGCCCTGGATGCGCGCGAGCGCCGCATCGTCGTTGGCCTCGAAGCGCAGCACGAGGACCGGTGTCGTGTTGGAGGCGCGCGCGAGGCCGAAGCCGTCGGCGTACTCGACGCGCACGCCGTCGAGCCGGATCACCTCGGTCGCGCCGGGGAAGCTCGCGCGCTCCTGAAGGTCCCGCACCATCGCGTGCTGCTCGCCCTCGGCGCAGGGCACCTGCAGCTCGGGCGTCGAGACCGCGTCGGGCAGCGCGTCGAGCACGGCCGACGGGTTCGCGTGCCGCGACAGGATCTCGAGCAGCCGCGCGCCCGCGTAGAGACCGTCGTCGAAGCCGTACCAGCGCTCGCCGAAGAACGTGTGGCCGCTCATCTCGCCCGCCAGTGCCGCGCGCGTCTCCTTCATCTTGGCCTTGATGAACGAGTGCCCGGTCCTCCAGAGGAGCGGCTGGCCGCCGTGCTTCGTGATCCAGGGGCCGAGGTTGCGGGTCGACTTGACGTCGTAGATGATCGTCGCGCCGGGCACGCGCGAGAGGACGTCGGCGGCGTAGAGCATCAGCTGGCGGTCCGGCCAGATCAGGTGCCCGTCCTTCGTCACGACGCCCAGCCGGTCTCCGTCGCCGTCGAACGCGAGGCCGATCTCGCAGTCGCCCCGCTTCACGCGCGCCACGAGGTCGACGAGGTTGCCGGGTTGCGACGGGTCCGGATGGTGGTTCGGGAAGCGGCCGTCGACCTCGCAGTAGAGCTCGACGACGTCGCAGCCCAGCCGGCGGAAGAGCGTCGGCGCGAACGCGCCCGCGACGCCGTTGCCGCAGTCGATCGCGACGGTCATCGGTCGCGCGAGCCTGACGTCGTGAGCGATGCGGTCGAGGTACGCGCCCCCGACGTCGTGAACGCGATAGTGGCCGGTCCCGGTCGCGACGTCGCCGCGCTCGAGGCGGCCACGGAGCGCCTGAATCGCGTCGCCTGCGAGCGTCGCGCCGTCGATCACCATCTTGAGGCCGTTGTAGTCGGGCGGGTTGTGGCTGCCGGTCACCATCACGCTGCAGCCGGTGTCGAGCGCGTGGGAGGCGAAGTAGGTCATCGGCGTGACGACCATGCCCAGGTCGACCACGTCGGTGCCGGCCGCGCGGATGCCGTCGGACAGCGCGCCGGAGAGCTCGGGGCCGGACAGCCGGCC
>JAKLIE010000162.1 GCA_022709775.1 Pseudomonadota bacterium | reverse complement strand
CTATTCGTGGCTGCCGCTGGGGCTCGTCACGCTGCGCAAGACCGAGCAGATCGTGCGCGAGGAGATGAACCGCGCCGGCGCGCTCGAATGCTACCTGCCGCACGTGATTCCCGCCGAGCTCTGGCAGGAGACCGGCCGCTGGGACAAGTTCGGCCCGCAGCTCCTCAAGATCAGGGATCGCCACGAGCGCGACTTCCTGTTCGGCCCGACGCACGAGGAGCCGATCACCGACATCGTCCGCAAGGACGTGAGGAGCTACCGGCAGCTTCCGGTCAACCTCTACCAGATCCAGGTCAAGTTCCGCGACGAGATCCGCCCGCGCTTCGGCGTGATGCGCGGCCGCGAGTTCCTGATGAAGGACGCGTACTCGTTCGACGTCGACCGCGACGCGCTCATGCGGAGCTACCGCGCGATGTACGACGCCTACGGGCGCATCTTCACGAGGCTCGGCCTGAAGTTCCGCGCGGTCGAGGCGGACACCGGGGCGATCGGCGGCTTCGCGTCGCACGAGTTCCAGGTGCTCGCCGACGCCGGCGAGGACGCGATCGCGTGGTGCCCGCAGTCGGACTACGCGGCGAACGTCGAGCAGGCCGAGGCGCTCGCGCCGGCGGCGGCGCGCCCCGCGCCCGCGGAGGCGATGCGCAAGGTCGAGACGCCCACGCAGACGACCTGCGAAGACGTCGCCGCGCTCCTCGGGCTGCCGCTCGCGCGGAGCGTCAAGTGCATCGTGCTGGCGGTCGACACCGAGGGCCAGCCGGCGCGCATCACCATGCTGCTGATCCGCGGCGACCACACGTTGAACGAGGTGAAGGTCGGCAAGATCGCCGGACTCGAGGGCTTCCGCTGGGCGACCGAGGCCGAGATCCGCGCGGCGACCGGCTGCCCGCCCGGCTTCCTCGGTCCCGTCGGCATCCCGAAGGACGTGACGCTGATCGCCGACCGGACGGTCGCCGCGATGGCGGACTTCGTCTGCGGCGCGAACGAGGAAGGGTTCCACCTGGCCGGCGTCAACTTCGGCCGCGATTGCCGCGAACCCGACGGGGTCGCCGACCTCCGGAACGTGGTCGCGGGCGACCCCTCGCCCGACGGCAAGGGGACGCTCGAGATCCTGCGCGGGATCGAGGTCGGCCACGTCTTCGCGCTCGGAACCCGCTATTCGCGGGACATGGGGGCCACCTACCTCGACGCGCAGGGGCAATCCCACCTGATCGAGATGGGCTGCTACGGCATCGGCGTGACGCGGGTCGTCGCCGCGGCGATCGAGCAGAACCACGACGAGCGGGGCATCGTCTGGCCCGAGGCCATGGCGCCGTTCACCGTCGCGATCGCCCCGATCGGCTACGACCGAAGCGACGCCGTCAGGGAACTTGCCGACCGCCTGCATGACCAACTGCAGGCCGAGGGGGTCGAGGTGCTGCTGGACGACCGGGGCGAGCGCCCTGGCGTGATGTTTGCTGATCTCGAGCTCCTGGGCATCCCGCACCGGATCACCATCGGCGACCGGGGACTGAAGGAAGGCAAGGTCGAGTACCAGGGACGCCGGGACACCGCGGCCACCCCGGTGCCGATTGCCGACATCGCCGGGGTCGTCCGCGGGAAGCTCGGAAGCCGACTACAGACGTGATGCGACGCCTCCCCTCCCTCCTTGCGGCCGTGCTGACCACGGCGGTCGCGCTCGCCCCGCTGCCGGCCACCGCCGGCGCGCAGGCCGAGGAGGCGCTCGCCCCGTCGGTGGTGACGGTGCTCTCGCGGGCGATCTCCGACCGGCCGGTCCCGGCGGGCTGGGAGGAGCGGCCGGACGCGCGCGCGTGGATCGCGGAGATGGACAAGCGCCTCGCGTCCCGGGTGCCCGACGGGGAGGAGCGGCGCGACATGCTGCGCACCGTGCACTACGAGGCGGTGCGCGCCGGCCTGGACCCGCAGCTCGTGCTGGCGGTCATGCACCACGAGAGCGGCTTCAAGAAGTACGCGGTGTCGGTCGCGGACGCGCGCGGCTACATGCAGGTGATGCCGTTCTGGACGCGCCTGATCGGAAGCCCGGGCCACAACCTGTTCCACCTGCGCACGAACCTCCGCTACGGCTGCGCGATCCTCCGGCACTACATCGACCGCGAGGGCGGCGATCTCTACCGGGCGCTCGGCCGCTACAACGGCAGCCTCGGGCGGGGCGAATACCCGACGGCGGTCATCTCGGCGATGCAGCGCTACGCGTCGGCGTCGGCACCCGTCGCGATCGGCGTCGCCGCGACCGTCCCCGCCGCGCGGTGAGCGGCGCGGCGCGCGCGCCGACCGTCGGGCGCTTCGCCCCCTCGCCCACCGGCCCCCTGCACTTCGGATCGCTCGTCGCGGCGCTCGCGAGCTGCTGCGACGCGCGCGCCGCCGGCGGACGCTGGCTCGTGCGGATCGAGGACGTCGACGAGCCGCGCTCGGTCCCGGGCGCCGAGCGCGGGATCCTCGACACGCTGGTGCGATACGGCTTCGCCGCCGACGAGCCCGTCGTGCGGCAGTCGGATCGCGGCGCGCGCTACGGGAGCGCGCTGGCCGCGCTCGATGCGCTCGGCCTCGTCTATCCGTGCGCGTGCACGCGGCGCGAGCTCGACACCGCGCCGCTCGCGCCCACGGGGGAGCGCGTGTATCCCGGCACCTGCCGCCACGGCATCCCCGCCGGACGCGCATCGCGCGCGCAGCGCTCGATCCGCTTGCGGGTCGACGACGAGGTCGTCGAGTTCGTCGACCGCCTGCAGGGCCCGCAGCGGCAGGATCTCGCGCGCGACGTCGGCGACTTCGTCGTGCGCCGGGCGGATGGCCTTGCCGCCTACCAGCTCGCCGTCGTCGTCGACGACGCGG
The DNA here is from genome assembly GCA_022709775.1 of Pseudomonadota bacterium. The sequence goes on along the minus strand of JAKLIE010000162.1, from coordinate 2,442 downwards.
ACCAGCGCGTGACGCACGTCGTGCGCGGCGCGGATCTGCTCGCGTCGACGCCGCGCCAGATCCACCTGCAGCGCGCGCTTCGCGTCCCGACGCCGTCCTACCTGCACGTTCCGGTCGCGGTCAACGCGTCGGGCGGGAAGCTTTCCAAGCAGACGCTCGCACGCGCGCTGCCCGACGATCCGCTTCCGGCGCTCGTCGCGGCGTGGCGATTTCTCGGCCAGCCCGACGTCGAGCCCGCCACGCTCGCGGAGTTCTGGACGCACGCGATCGCGGCGTGGTCGCCCGCGAGGCTGCCGCCGGTGAAAGCGCTGCCGGCGCCGCGCCCGGCGCTCGCTGTATGATTCGCCCCTGCCGCGCTCGAGCGTCGGCGTCCTGCGCAAGCCGTCCTCCGGCGGCCGGCCCCGACGCAGCCACGCAGCGCGCCGCGACTCTTTCACCCGAAGCGCCGGAGCACTCCGGCGCAATGCCCGGAACCCCCGAATGACCACGCTCGTTGCCGTGCGCAAGCACGACGAAATCGCCATCGCCGCCGACTCGCTCACGACGTTCGGCGACCTGAAGCTCGCCTCCGCGTTCGACCGGAGCCCGGAGAAGATCGTGCACTACCGCGGGACCTACCTCGGGCTGTGCGGCTCGGCCGCGCACCAGCTCGTGTTCGAGAGCCTGCTCGCGAGCCGGGAGGACCTCGACTTCTCGGGCCGGCTGGCGATCTTCGACACGCTGCGCAAGCTCCACCCGATCCTGAAGGACCAGCATTTCCTGAACCCGAAGGAGGAGGAGGACGACCCGTACGAGTCGACGCAGATCACCGCGCTGATCGCGAACGGGCACGGAATCTTCGGCGTCTACTCGATGCGCGAGGTGTTCGAGTACACGCGGTTCTGGGCGGTGGGGTCGGGCCGCGAGTTCGCGCTGGGCGCGATGAACGCGCTCTACCCGCGGATGAAGACCGCCGCGGCGGTGGCGCGCGTCGGCGTCGAGGCCGGCGCGACGTTCGACCGGAACTCCGCGCTGCCCATGTCGATCCACACGCTCAAGCTCGCCGGCTGATGACCGACGCGCTCGTCCCGTTCGTGCTCGAAGGCGCCGCCGTGCGCGGTGCCTGCGTCCGCATGGACACTGCCGTGCACGACGCGCTGGCCGCGCACGACTACCCGGCACCGCTGAAGCGGGTGCTGGGCGAGCTCATCGCCGCCGCGACGCTCCTGGCAGCGAGCCTCAAGTTCCGCGGCTCGCTCGTCGTCCAGCTCGCGGGGCCCGGCCCGGTGAAGCTCGCGGTGATCGAATGCGACCAGGCGCTTTCGCTCCGCGCGACCGCGCAGTGGGACCGCGACGCCGTCTCGCGGCTGGCGGCCGACGCATCGCTGGCGGAGATGGCGGGCGACGCGACCCGGGCGCGCCTCGCGATCACGCTCGATCCCGAGGACGGGCCGCTCTACCAGGGCATCGTCGCGCTCGAGGCGGGCTCGGTCGCGACGCTGCTGCAGCACTATCTCGCGTCGTCCGAGCAGATCGAAAGTCGGCTCGCGCTGTGCGCGACCGACGGCCGCGTCGGAGGCGTTCTGGTTCAGAGGCTGCCCGGCGCACGCGACGACGACGCCGGAGCGTGGGACGAGGCCGCGCGCGTCGTCGGCAGCGCGTCGGCGGAGGACCTCTTCGCCGCCGACGACCCGACCGGCGTGCTCGTCGCGCTGTTCCCGGCCCGCGATCTGCGCGTGTTCGAACCGCGCACGCCGCGCTTCGCCTGCCGCTGCTCGAACGCCCGCGTCGAGCAGGCGCTGCGCATCGCCGGCCGCGACGAGGTCGAGGCGGCGCTCGCCGAGACGGGCGAGGTCGTGGTGACCTGCGAGTACTGCGCACGGCGCTACACCTACACGCCGGCGCAGGCGCGGTCGTTCTTCGAGGCGGCCGCCGCGCGCCGGGACGGCGCCCTCTAGCACGCGCCGCGGCGACCGGGGATCACACGCCATGTCCCTCCACCTCCCCCGCCGCTTCGAGCCCGACGAGCGCGCCTGCGCCGATCCCGACGCGCCATGAGCCGCGGCGACCAGGCGCCGGAGGCGGCGGTTCGCCGGTTTCGCCTCGACAAGTGGCTGTGGGCCGCGCGCTTCTACAGGACGCGCGCGCTCGCGTGCGAAGCCATCGAGACCGGGCAAGTGCGCGTCGACGGCGAGCGCGCGAAGCCGTCGCGCGCCGTCAAGGCCGGCGACCGCGTCGCCGTGCGCAAGGGGAGCGTCGCGTGGGAGGTCGAGGTCGTCGCGCTCGCGGAGCGTCGCGGCTCGGCGACGGAGGCGGCGAAGCTCTACCGCGAGGACGAAGCGAGCGTGGCCGCGCGCGAGAAGGAGATCGCGCTGCGCAGGGCCGCCGCCGCCCCCCGGTTTCCCGGCCGGCCCACGAAGCGCGACCGCCGCGCGCTCGACGACTTCCTCGATGAAACCTGAA
>JAKLIE010000161.1 GCA_022709775.1 Pseudomonadota bacterium | reverse complement strand
TCCGTTCGGCACGCTCGCGGCGAACCTCGTCGGGGGCTACCTCGTCGGGATCGCGGTCGCCTATTTCATGGCACGCCACGACCTCGCGCCCGAGATCCGGCTGTTCGTCGTCACGGGCTTCCTGGGAGGCCTCACCACGTTCTCGTCCTACTCGGCCGAAGTCGTCGAACTGCTGATGCGCGGGGACGTCGCCATGGGCGCGCTGCTCGCGTTCGCGCATCTGGCGGGGTCGCTCGTCCTCACGTTCGCCGGCTTCGCCACGTTCCGACTGCTCGCGGGCTGATCCGCCGCATCGACGCATCGAGGAGCTCCGCATGACCAAGGCCATCCGCATCCACGCGCCCGGCGGTCCCGAGGCGCTCGTCTGGGAGGACGTGACCGTCGGCGATCCCGGGCCCGGCGAGGCGCGCGTGCGCCACACCGCGGTCGGGCTCAACTACATCGACACCTACCATCGCTCCGGCGCGTACAAGCTGCCGCTGCCCTCCGGCATCGGCCAGGAGGCGGCCGGGGTCGTCGAGGCGGTCGGCGCCGGCGTGGCGGACCTGAAGCCCGGGCAGCGGGTCGCCTACGGCACCGGACCGATCGGCGCGTACAGCGAGGTGCGCCTGATGCCGGCGGACCGACTCGTTCCGCTGCCCGACGGCATCTCCGACCGCGACGCGGCCGCGATGATGCTGAAGGGCCTCACCGTCCAGTACCTGTTTCGCCAGACGAAGCGCCTCTCCGCGGGCGACACGATCCTGTTCCACGCGGCGGCGGGAGGCGTCGGCCTGATCGCGTGCCAGTGGGCGCGCGCCCTCGGCGTGACGATGATCGGCACCGTCGGCAGCGACGAGAAGGCCGAGCTCGCGCGCGCGCTCGGCTGCGCGCACACGATCGTCTACACGCGCGAGAACTTCGTCGACCGCGTCAAGGCGCTCACCGGCGGCAAGGGCGTGCCGGTCGTCTACGACGGCGTCGGCAAGGACACGTTCCCCGGCTCGCTCGACTGCCTCTCGCCGCGCGGCCTCTGGGTGCTGTTCGGCGCGTCGTCGGGCGCTCCGCCGGCGCTCGACATGGGCATGCTCGCGGCGCGAGGTTCGCTCTACGCGACGCGCCCGACGCTGTTCAGCTATGCGGCCTCGCGCACCGACCTGCTCGCGATGGCGCGCGAGATGTTCGACCTGATGCTCGCCGGCAAGCTCGAGCCCGAGATCCACCAGACGTTCCCGCTCTCGAAGGCCGCCGACGCGCACCGCGCGCTGCAGGGGCGCCAGACGACGGGCGCGACACTGCTCCTGCCTTGAACCAGCTATCCCGGCTTGCCGGGATCAGACGGCGCGGTTGAGCAGTTCGCGCGCCGCGTCGGCGAGCTCCGAGGCGCCGACGCCGATCGGCCCGACGCCTCGTGCGACGAGCCGGTCGGCCGCAGCGCCGTGCAGGCACACGGCGTAGCGCAGTGCGCTCGCCGCATCGAGCCCCTGGGCGAGCATCGCCCCCAGCATTCCGGCGAGCACGTCGCCCGAGCCCGCGGTCGCGAGCGCAGGGTTGCCGCTCGCGTTCACGTCGTAGCGGCCACCCGGATGCGCGAGCACGCTGCCCGCGCCCTTGAGGACGACGTGCGCATTCAGGAGCGTCGACAGCGCCCCCGCGGCGGCGACACGGTCGCGCTGGACGTCGACGGTCGATCGCCCGAGCAGGCGCGCAGCCTCGGCCGGGTGCGGGGTCGCGAGCGTGGGCGCCGTGCGCGCCGCGACGGTCTCGCGCAGCGATGCGGACAGTGCCACCAGATTGAGCGCGTCGGCGTCGAGCGCGAGCGGCACCGGCGCCTCGATCGCGCGTCGCAGCGCGTTGGCCGACGCGTCGCTCGTTCCCATGCCGGGCCCGGCGACGATCGCATCCGCGCCGTCGATCGCGCGCATGGCGTCGCCCAGCATCAGCTCCGGTGCGTCCCAGTCGACCGCGGGGTGCGGCGACGCGACGAAGCCCAGCCGGACCTTGCCCGCGCCGGTCCTCGCCGCCGCCCGGCCGGCGAGGATCGGCGCGCCGGTCATGCCGGGCGCGCCGCCGACGATCGCGAGCGTGCCGTAGGTTCCCTTGTGCACGTTGCGCCGCGCGCGGGAGAGGCAATCCGGGCGCATCGCATCGACGAGCGGCCAGTCGAGCTTGTGCCCCGCCGCATCCGCGAGCTCCGCTTCGAGACCGAGCGCGTGCACCGACACGACCCCGGCCGCGTCCAGGCCGTCGCCGGTCACGAGGCCCGGCTTGAGCGCGATGAACGTCGCGGTCGCCGTCGCGCGGATCGCGGGTGCGTGCAGCGCACCGGTGTCGGCGTCGAGGCCGGTCGGCACGTCGAGCGCGAGGATCGGCGCCCCGCACGCATTCGCCCAGGCGACCAGCGTCGCGTACCCGCCGGTCGCGGGTCGCGCGAGGCCGATGCCGAACAGGGCGTCGACGACGAGCGACGCCGTGACCTTGCGGGGCTCGCGGATGGTCGACCCGCCCGCCGCGACGAACGACGCGTGCGCGGCGCGCGCGGCGGGGGGGAGCTTCGCGGCGTCGCCTGCGAACACGACGTCGACGTCGTGGAACGCACGGCGCAGCTCGCGGGCGACGACGAAGCCGTCGCCGCCGTTGTTCCCGGGCCCGGCGAGCACGACGGCGGTCCCGCCGCGCGATTCCGCGAGCATCGCCTGCGCGACCGCCGCGGCCGCGGCGCCGGCGCGCTCCATCAGATTCGCGCCCGCGTGACGCGACTCGATCGCGCGAAGCTCCGCGGTGCGCAGGATCGGGGGCAGTCGCACGTCGTCCATCGCGCGATTATAGGCTCGCGGGTCGACGCGTTGCGCATGGCGCCGGAGCGGACCCCGGTGTAGAGTGCCGCGTCTTCCACGAGGAGAGGTCCCATGCCACAGGCCGACGTCCGCGACGTCCGCGTCGAGCACGACCTGCTCGGCGATCGCGAAATCCCCGCGCAGGCATACTGGGGCGTCCATACGCTGCGCGCCGTCGAGAACTTCCCGATCACCGGCCGCTGGATCGGACTGTGGCCGGAGCTCGTGCGGGCGCTCGCGCTGGTCAAGCACGCCGCGGCGCAGACCAACTACGAGCTCGGCCTCCTCGACGAGACGAAGGCGAAGCTCATCATCGCCGCGTGCCGCGAGATCGCGGACGGGGCGCTGCACGACGAGTTCGTCGTCGACATGATCCAGGGCGGCGCCGGCACCTCGACCAACATGAACGCGAACGAGGTGATCGCGAATCGCGCGCTGGAGCTCGCCGGCAGGAAGAAGGGCGACTACGCGTTCCTGCACCCGATCGAGCACGTCAACATGGCGCAGAGCACGAACGACGTGTACCCGACGGCGCTGCGCCTCGCCCTGCGCTTCGCGATCGTCGACCTGATCGCCGCGATGGAGGAGCTGAAGCGCGCCTTCGCGGCGAAGTCCGACGAGTTCCGCGACCTGCTCAAGGTGGGACGGACGCAACTGCAGGACGCGGTGCCGATGACGCTGGGTCAGGAGTTCTCGACGTTCGCCGTGATGCTGGGCGAGGACCAGCTGCGACTGCGCGAGGCCGGCGCGCTGATCGAGGAGATCAACCTCGGTGCGACCGCGATCGGCACCGGGATCAACTCGCACCCCGGTTATGCGCCGCTCGCCTGCAAGCACCTCGTCGCGCTGTCCGGCGTCCAGGTCAAGACCGCCGAGAATCTGATCGAGGCGACGCAGGATTGCGGCGCGTTCGTGCAGCTCTCGGGCGTGCTGAAGCGCATCGCGGTCAAGCTATCGAAGACCTGCAGCGACCTTCGACTGCTGTCGTCGGGGCCGCGCGCGGGTCTGGGCGAGATCGTACTGCCCGCCGTGCAGGCGGGAAGCTCGATCATGCCGGGCAAGATCAACCCGGTGATTCCCGAGGTCGTCAACCAGATCGCGTTCGAGGTGATCGGCAACGACATGACGGTGACGATGGCGGCCGAAGCGGGTCAGCTGCAGCTGAACGCCTTCGAGCCGATCATCGCGTACAGCCTGTTCAGGAGCATCCCGCACCTGAGGCAGGGCTGCATCGTGCTCGCCCGCCAGTGCGTGAACGGGATCACGGCGAACCGCGCGCGTCTCGAGGAGACGGTGCGCCACACGATCGGCATCGTGACCGCGCTCAATCCCTACATCGGCTACGAGAAGTCGAGCGCGCTGGCGAAGGAGGCGCATGCGACCGGCCGCGGCGTCTACGAGCTCGTGCTGGAGAAGGGGTGGCTCACGAAGGACGAGCTCGACCGCATCCTGTCGCCCGAGAACCTGACGCAGCCCCGTCCGGCGGTCCGGCTGTGACGTGAGCGGCCGGCGCGTGCCCGCTTTCCTGCTGGGCGTGCTGGGCGGCATGGGTCCGCTCGCGACGGTCGATTTCCTCGCGAAGCTGATCGACGCGACGCCGGCCGCGGGCGACGCGGACCACGTGCCGGTCGTCGCGGCGTCCATCCCGCAGATCCCTTCGCGGGTCGCGGCGATCCTCGCCGGGGGCGAGAGCCCGTTGCCTGCGCTCCTCGGCGCGCGCGACCGCCTCCTCGCGGCCGGTGCGACGCTTCTCGCAATGCCTTGCAACACGGCCCACCGCTGGCACGACGACCTCGCGCAGGGCATCGACGTCCCGTTCCTGCACATCGCGGATGCGGCGGTGGACGAGGTCGGCCCGCGCGTGCCCGCCGGCGCGACCGTCGGGGTGATCGCCACCGAAGCGACGCACGCGATCGGGCTCTACGCGGGGCGGCTCGAGCGCGCGGGATACCGGATCGCGGTGCCCGTCGACGACGTCGACCTGCGCGCCGTCGCGGACGGCATCGCGGCGGTCAAGCGCGGCGACGCGGCGGCGGGCGGACGCCGCTTCGCGCGTGTCGTCGCTGCGCTGGAGCGCAGAGGGGTGGCTGCGATAGTGCTGGGCTGCACCGAGATCCCCCCGGGGCTCTCCGCGGCGGGCGTCCGGCCGGGCGTTCCGTGGGTCGACCCCGCCGAGGCGCTCGCCCGGGCTTCCGCGGCGGCCTGGGCGCGCGCCCGGTCCGCGGGGGATCGGGCGCGCTAGGCTCGCAGGGCCACGCATCCTCCGGCCGCCGCTCTTCGGCCGGCTTTGGACAAAGCCCGGCCGCGCCCGTAGAATCGACCGGTTTCGCGCCCGCGAGCCCGCCCGGCCGCGCGGCCGACGAACCCACTCCGGAGGTCACGCAATGCGCAAGCTTTCCCTCGTCGCCGCGGTCGTCGCCGCGGCAGTCGCCCTGCCCGCGGTGGCGCAGGACTCGCCGACGCTCAAGAAGATCA
>JAKLIE010000160.1 GCA_022709775.1 Pseudomonadota bacterium | reverse complement strand
AACGGGAGTCGTCCGCCGCGACGGATCGAACTACGTCCACTTCACGGGCCTGGCGCTCCGGTCGTCCCGACGGACGCTGCGCATGCGTTCTCTCCCATCCGTCCGGAGAAAGGCGGCGGGCCCTCCGGCAGGATCCCGGGCGCCAGGTAGGCTCGCGTCGGGGCGTCCCGTCGGAACCCCGGTGTCGACGCGACGGTGCCGAACGATGCCGGGGCTGCGGCCCCGGTTGCCGCGAGTGCGCCGACGCGCGGGGCCGCGCCCGAAACCGTCGTCAGGGCCCGGCCTCCGGTCGACGGAGCGTTTGCATCGCGGCCAGCAGCAGCGCGACGGCAAGCAGGACGACCTGCCAGGGACCGAGCGCCGGGATCGCCGGAGGCGATCGGGTCATCGCGGCAACTTCCGCGCTCGGCTCGCTCACCACCGTGTTCTGTTGCGGCGACCTGCCGGAAACCGGGTGCGGGTCCGTCCAGGTCTCGACGACGAAGTAGTACGTGGTCGCTGGCGCAAGACCGGTCACGGTGAGCGTGCCGGCCGCCTTGTCCGCCGTCGTCGTCGCGAACGCAACGTAGGGCCCTCCGGATTGCTTGCCGTAGCGGACGCGATACCCGCCGCCGTCGTCCTGGTAGGCAATCGGGGTCCACGACAGGGTCACCGAATCCGCGCCTTCCGTCGTTGCCTTCGGGTCCGTCGGTGCGATCGTCTGCGTGGAGCGCCAATCGCCGCCGAATTGCCAGGTGTCGACGAAGGCGGAAAGAGCGGCATCGGACGAGTGAAGAGCGTTGTAGCCGAGGTTGATGCCCCCGTTGTAGAGGTTGGCCCACGTCGCCATCGACGCCGGCAACTCGCCGCTGAACGCGTTTTCGGCAACGACGAACAGGCGCAGGTTCGTCAGATTGCCCAGTGCGCCGGGCAGTGTTCCCGTCAGCAGATTGCCGGACAGATCCAGCTCGCGCAGATTCCCCAGCGCGCACAGTTCCACCGGAAACGTTCCGCTCAGCCGGTTCGAGAACAGATAGAGCCCCTGCAGGTTCGCGAGGTTGCCGAGTTCCGGAGGGATGGCCCCGGTCAGCTGGTTGCCGTGCGCGATGAACCATTGCAGATTGGCAAGGTTGCCGAGTTCCCCGGGTATCGCGCCGGAAAGATCGTTTCCGTCGAGCGACAATTCCTGAAGCTGGGTCAGTGCGCCGAGCTGAAGCGGGATGGTCCCGTCGAACGCATTGTTCCTCAGGCCAAGGTGAGTGAGATTCGCGAGGCTGCCCAGCCAGGCCGGCACGCTCCCCGACAGGCGCTCGAGCGAATGCTGGTCGCCGAGATCGAGGTACTCCAGACTGGCGAGGCCGGACCATGCCGGTGGGATCGTGCCGGTCAGCATGTTGTTGCTGAGGTCCAGCGTCTTCAGCTTGGCCAGCTTGCCGATCTCGGCCGGCAGCGGCCCGGTGAGGAAGTTGAAGGCGCTTCCGACCATTCGATACTGCAGCGTTTCCAGGTTCTCGAAATCGCCGATCGACGCAGGCAAAGCCCCGCATGCGAAACCCGACATGGCGATGCCGATCACCGTCGAAGACGTCCCGTCGCACGACACGCCGTCCCACGTGCATTCGGTGCCGGCGGCCTTGAAGTCGGTATCGGAGGCGTTGCGCCAACTCGCGCCCCAGGCGGTGCCGCAGGTCGCGTTGTAGAGATCGATGAGCGCGCTGCGCTCCGCGGCAGGCACCGCCAGCGCATTCGGCGCTGCTCCTGCGGCCGCCAGTGCAACGAGCCACATCGCGGCGCGGAAGCCCCTCGCAACAACACGATTCCCGCGTCGGTCCAACCTTCCCCTTCCCACCCCGCCGAAGGCGGGAACGGCGCCGCGGCGCGACAATGCATTCGATCGACCACGATCGCCTCGGGAGGCGGCCGGACGGCCTTGTTCCGGAACGGCGGTATCGGCCGGGTCACACGCCCCGCCCGATGAGGGCGCGGAATCGCCCGCGTCCGAGCCCGGAGTGGCGGATGCGATATCTATTATACGTTCCGTCACATTCGCTTCCGTCCGTCAGCGGGGCGCGCCGGAACCGGCGCCGTCGCACCGTGCCCGGGACCGGGCGGAGCCAGCGTTTCCCAAGGGGCGCCGTTGCTCGCCCGGACCCCCGACCCGACGCAGGTCCGGCACCACCCCGACGCGCCGGCGCGCTAGGTGTCGCGGGCGCTCGCCTCCGGCAACCGTACGACGAGCACGCTCGCCATCGTCGCGATGCCTTCGCCGCGGCCGGTGAATCCGAGCCGCTCGGTCGTCGTCGCCTTGACGCTGACGTCCTCGACCGCGCACCGGAGGTCGGCGGCGAGGTTCGCGCGCATCGCCGCGACGTGCGGCGCGAGCTTCGGCGCCTGCGCGATCACCGTCGCATCGACGTTGCCGATCCGGTAGCCGCGGTCGTTCATCAGTCCGACGATGTGGCGCAGCAGTGCGCGGCTGTCGGCGCCCTTCCAGCGGGGATCGGTGTCGGGGAAATGCCTGCCGAGGTCGCCCAGCGCGAGCGCACCCAGGATCGCGTCGCCGATCGCGTGAATCAGCACGTCGGCGTCCGAGTGGCCATCGAGGCCGCGGTCGTGGGGAATCGTGACGCCTCCCAGGACCAGCGGGCGTCCCGCGACGAGCGCATGGACGTCGAAGCCGTTGCCGGCGCGGATCATCGACTTCCCTTCGCTTCCGCCTGCGCCGCGAGGATCGCCTCGGCGAGCGCGAGGTCCTCGGGCCAGGTGATCTTGAGGTTCGCACGGCTGCCCGTGACGAGGCGCGGCATCGCACACGCGCCGCGCGCGGCGAGCCGCTCGACGAGGGACGACTCGTCCGTCGCCTCCGCCGTCCCCGGCTCCGCACAGGCGCGCACGAGCACGCCGTAGCGGAACATCTGCGGGGTCTGCGCCTGCCACAGCTGGCGGCGATCCTCGGTCCTGGCGACGCGCGGTTCGACGGTGTCTCCGTCGCCGTGCTTGAGCGTGTCGGCGACGGGCACGGCGAGGAGCCCCCCGACGGGATCGCCCCCGAGCGTCTCGACGAGCCGCTGGAGCGCCTCGACGGGCACGCAGGGCCGGGCCGCGTCGTGCACCAGGATCCAGTCGTCGGTGCCGCAGCGCGAGGAGAGCATCGCGAGCGCGTTCGCGACGGTTGCCGCCCGCGTCGCGCCCCCGCAGGGCAGCGGCTCGACGCCGGGTCGGGCGCCGATCGCGGCGGCGTAGTGCTCGTCGCCCGGCGCGATCGCGACGAACATGCCCGAGAAGGAAAGCGCCGAGGCGAGTCGCTCGATCGTGTGGACGAGCATCGGCCTCCCCAGGATCGCATGGTACTGCTTCGGCACGCCGAGCCCGGCGCGCGTTCCGCCGCCGCCGGCGGGGATCAGGGCGTAGAGGCGGCTCACGCGGCTCCTTCGGTCGTTTCGCGCATCGACGATCAGATCAGCTTCGCGATGCGCTCCTCGTCGAGCGGGCGGAACCCGGCGCGCTCGTAGAAGCGCCATGCGCCCGCGTTGTCGCGGTGGCACGCGGTGTCGATGCGGGTGGCGCCTTCCCCGCGCAGGCGTTCGGCCAGCGCGTCGAGCATCGCGCCTCCGACGCCGCGGCCCCGCCACCCGTCGCGGATCGTCACGTCGTCGAGCTTCGCGACGACGCCGCCCCGCGAGGTGGAAATCGCGCGGCACGCGACGCAGGCGCCGACGGCGATGCGGCTCGCGCCCTCCCGCGCGTACGCGAGCCACACGAAGCCGATCTCGGGCCGCGCGACGAAGAGGCCGAGCGCGCGGTCGATGGCGTCGACGCCACCGTCTCCGTAGGCGGCTGCGGACGCGCGGTAGTGCTCGTCGTCGCCGAGGAACGCCTGCAGGAGCTCGCGCGCGTCCCCGCGCGTCGCCGCCGTCATCGGCGCGCATTCGACCGCGGTCGCGGCGCGGCGGGCCCCGCCGGTCACGATGCAGCCACGACGAGCGGCGCGAGCGCGGCGCGAATCCGGCCGGGCACCGGCACCGGCGTCCGGGACCCGCGGTCGACCCAGACGTGCACGAAGCGGCCGGTCGCGGCCGGCGCGTCCTCGCCCCGACGGAAGAGCCCGATGCCGTAGACGACGCTCGACGTGCCGAGCTTCGTGACGACGATCCCGGCCTCGATCGTCTCGGGGAAGGACAGCGACGCGTGGAAGCGGCAGCTCGTCTCGACGACGAGGCCGATCTCCGGCGCATTGACGATGTCGAGCCCGCCGTCGCGGATCAGGTGCTCGTTCACCGCGGTGTCGAAGTACGAGTAGTAAGTCACGTTGTTGACGTGGCCGTACGTGTCGTTGTCCATCCAGCGCGTCGGGATCGCGAGGAACCGGCGATAGGCCGAACGCTGCGCGCGGTCGCCGGTCATCGCCTGCCCGTCGACGTCTCGCCGAACATGCGCTCGTCGAGGAGCTCGATCCAGTGGCGCACCGGGCGCGACGTCCCGGACGCGAGGTGCGTCATGCAGCCGATGTTGGCCGTCGCGATGACGTTCGGTCGTTCGGCCTCGAGCGCCGCGAGCTTGTTGCGCTTGAGCTGCGACGCGATCTCGGGTTGCAGGATCGAGTAGGTGCCGGCCGATCCGCAGCACAGGTGCGCGTCCCCGACCGGCACGAGGTCGTGACCGATCGCGCGAAGGATCTCCTCGACCTCGCCGCGGATCTTCATGCCGTGCTGCAGCGAGCAGGGCGGGTGGAATGCGACGCGCTTCGGCCCCTGGTCCATCGCGACCAGCGGCGCGATCTTCTTCCACTCGGGTGCAACGACCTCGACCGTGTCGCGCGCGAGCGCCGCGACGCGGGCGGCCCTGGCGGCATAGGCGGGATCGCGCGCCAGCAGGTCGCCGTACTCCTTGACCATCACGCCGCACCCGCTCGCGGTGACGACGATGGCCTCGACGCCCCGGTGCACGAGCGGCCACCACGCGTCGATGTTGCGCCTGACGATCGCCCGCGCCTCGTCGTCGGCTGACAGGTGGTGCGACAGCGCGCCACAGCAGCCGCCGCCCTCCACGCGCAGCGGGGAGATGCCGATGCGATCGAGCACGCGCGCTGCCGCGGCATTGATGTTCGGTGCGAGGGAAGGCTGGACGCAGCCGTCGAGCACGATCCAGCGCCGCGCATGGCGGGCGGCGGGCCAGGCGGAAGCCGGTTGCGACGGGGGGATCTTTTTCCTGAGCGATGGCGGCAGGAGACCACCGAAGGCGCGTCCGGCGGCGAGCGCAGTTCCGAACAGCGACGGGTTCGGCAGCATTGTCGACAACGCCTTGCGCTTGAGGCCGTCCATGGACCCGCGGCCAACCTGGTCTTCGACCACCTTGC
>JAKLIE010000016.1 GCA_022709775.1 Pseudomonadota bacterium | reverse complement strand
TCGAGACGCCGGTGCGCATGCGCACGAAGCCGGTGCGCGACGAGCGCAGGCTCGCCACGCTTCGGGCACGATCGAGGCTCGCGGCGCCGGCGCCGTCGAACCTGGATGCGCTCGCGCTCCGCGCCGTCGCGACGCCGGCCGACCTTCCGGCGCGGCGCGAGTACGCGAACGCGCTCGCCTCCGGCGGAGAGCACGAGCACGCGCTCGAGCTGCTGCTTTCGGTCGTGGACGCCGACCACGGGAGCGACGGCGACGCGGCGAGGAAGGCGATGCTGACGATCTTCGAGGCGCTCGGCCCCGACAGCGACCTCGCGCGTCGCTACCGGCGCTCGCTCGCCGCCGTCGTCAATCGCTGAGCCGGTTCGCCGTCCGCCTGCGCGACGACGACGTAGCGCAGCGGCCCGCCCGGCACGATCGCGTCGAACGGCCAGCACGTGACGAGCGTCAGCGTCGGCACGTCGGCATCGCGCGGAATCGCGAGCCGTGACGCGTCGGCGATGCGCGTCGTCGCGATCCGGTAAGTGACGCGGACGCCGTCTGGCCGCTCGACGACGAGCGGATCGCCGATCGACGCGTGCGCGAGAAAGTGGAAGTGCGTGTCGCGATGGGCCGACACCACGGCGTTCCCTCGCTCGCCGGGACGCGCGGTGCCGTCCAGGTGCCCCGGGCCCCACGCGAGCGTTCGGCCGCTTGCCCCGGCCAGCAGGAGCAGTTCGGCGTCCTGCGCGGGAGCGTAGAGCTTCGCGACCGGGTGCGTGTCGGCCCAGGGCCACGGCGCGGGTGCGGTGCCTGTCGACTGGGCGCGCTTCCATGCGACCTCGAGCAGTGCCTGGCCGACGTGCGCCTTCGCGAGGACGGCGACCGCCGCGACGATCGTCGCGGCCGAGGCGGCGGCGAGCAGCCACGACAGCGCGATGCGCGTGCGCGACTCGCCCCCGATCGGGGAAGACTCGGCCGCAGGGGGGTAATCAGGGTCCGACACCGCGCCCGGCGCGAGCCGACGCGGATGTCCGACCCCGGTTCTCCGGCCGAAAGGTCCTCCCCGATCGGGGGCGCTGGAGCCGGACTCCGGTGTTGCCTGCATGGGGTCCGGTTCCGGCAGACGCTGTTCGCGCACGTTCAGCACACGCTCCGCGCGAGGTCCGCCCGCACCGCGAGCCATCTCGGCGGCAGGCAGACGGGGTCCGACGCCGTGCCCGGCATCGGCCCATTCAACACGGGCGACATGCACCGGGCGAGCGCGGAATCCGCGCCCCGCTTCTTCGCATCCCGACGCCGTCGCGGCCGCACGACCCACGCGAGCGCCGCGAGCGCGAATCCGACGATCAGCATCAGCGGCGCCGGAGTCGCGGTCGGCGGCAGTCCGCCGACGAAGCCGGCCGGATCGAGACCCGCGGGAAGCAATCCGGGAATCGCCGTGCGCTGCGGATCGGCGCCGGCCGGCGCGATCGGCGTCACGTCGACGGCGACGAGGCTCGTGTACTTGCTCACGAGGTGGTGCTCGAGCGCGGTCGCGACGATCAGCGGCCGCACTTCGTCCTCGGGCGCGCCTTCGACGATCGCGTCCGACAGTGCCGAGATCCTCTCGCGCGCCCAGAGGACGCCGATGCCGTCCGCGGGCATGCCCGTTCCCGTCGCGAGCAGCGTGCCCCACGCCGACCTGCCGCGGTGCCCGACGATCGACAGCGTCGTTGGTGCGCCGGCGAACGACGCACTGACGACGATCGGCTCGCCCGAGTACAGATCCGGCAACTCGCGCGGATACACCTCCGCGCCGACAGGCCAGGTGATCGACAGATCGGTGAGGGCGGGCCGCTCGAGCTTCTCGAACAGTGCGGTCATACGCTCCCGAACGTCGCGCACGTCGCCGATGAACGTCGAGGTGCCGCGGCCGAACTGCGCGGCCTTGCGGATGAACCACGCGTTCGGCGCGGGGCCGATCGCGATCGTGTAGAGGCGGCGGTCTCCGAGGTTCGCGCGGATGAGCTTCAGCAGTTCGTGCTCGTTGCCGACCGCGCCGTCGGTGAGGAAGAACACCTGGCGCGCGTAGCCGGGCAACGATTCGGGGGCGAGCGCGGCGGTCAGCGCGGGCTTCATCTCGGTGCCGCCGTTGGCGCGGAGGTTCGCGACGAACCTCTGCGCCGTGGCGATCGACGCAGGATCGGCCGGCATCGGTGCGGGGAACAGCGAACGCGTGTGCGAGTTGAATTCGATCACGTTGAAGCGGTCGTCCGGCTTCAGGCGGGAGATCGCGAACGCCGTCGCTTCCTTCGCCTGGACGATCGACACGCCGCTCATCGAACCCGACGTGTCCACGATGAACGTGGCCTCGCGAGGGAGCGCGGGGCCGGCCGCCTCGACGGACGGCGGCAGCACCATCACGAGGGCGTGCGTTCGGCCGTTCGACTGCTCGGTGAAGACCGCGGCCCCGGGTTCGGCGCCGACCGCCGGCTTCCACGCGAGCTCGAAGTCGCGGTCGGCCGGCACGACGCCGTCGGCGAGCTCGACGAGCGTGCGGCCGTCGGGAAGCCTTTCGACGTCGATCGCGTGCGACGTGCTCTCGACGGCGGCGAGCGGAAAGCCGGCGTCGATCGTGACCGCGAGCGTCACCGGCGCGACCTGCCCGTCGCCTGGAACCGCGAACGGCGCGCCGATGCGGCCGGCGTCGGGCACGGCGTCGGCCGGGAACGTGTCGATGCTGCCGGCCGTCTCCGACGAGGCGGCGATCGCGCCCGGGACGTATCGCGGCGTGACCGCGAGCGGGAAGCGCAGCCCGAACGTGCCGCTCTCGTAGCGCAGCGTCTCCTGGAACTCGATCGTGACGACGACCTCCGCGCCGGGGGGCAGCTGTGCGACGCTGGTCGTGAACAGGTTCGGCCGTTCCTGCTCGACCAGGCCCGCCTGTTTGCCTTCCGACTTCGCCTGCTCGTAGGCGCGCTTCGCCGCCGCGCGCTCGCGCACCTGGCCCTCGATCACCCGTCCGTCGGTCTCGACGCGCATGTGGTCGACGGCCGCCTTGTCCGGGAGCGGGAACAGGTAGATGCCCTCGCGCCAGACCGGCGTCGGGTTGACGAAGCGCTGCGTGACCGTCGTGCGCGCGACGATGCCCGCGACGTCGATCCTCACGTCGGTCGCGACGAGCGGCGCGGCGACCGCGGGCGCGTCGCCGGCGGCCGAGAGCCTGAGCGCGCCGCCGTGCGCATCCGGGGTGGCGAGGCCCGCGGACTTCGCGGCCAGCGGCGCCGCCTCGGCCTGCGCGGCGACGATGAACACGGCGAGGGCGAGCACGAGGCTCACGAACACGCCGGCGGCGAGGCCCTCGAGCGCGAGCCTGGCCAAACCGCGCCAGCCTTTCGGAGGCAGGAGCGGGGCGGGGGATGGTGCGATGGTCGTCATCGGGTCGCTCGGGGGATCCGCGTGCCGCAGGCGCTTCCGGGGAGGGAAAGCACCGGTGCATGCGCGGATCCCCGAGCCTCCTTCTTCTTCGTTGATGGCGGCGGTGATCTCTCCCGCTTGCGGCGCCCCGCCGGACCGGCCACCGCACGATGGACATTGGGCCTGCGGAAGCGGGAGCGGCGCCGCAGGGAATCGGGCGATCCGGCGAGCAATTCTGGAAATCCGATGACGCGCAGGGAGCGGTCGAAAGCGCTGCGGTATAGTCGCCGCCTCATGAGCCGCCGCATCGCCATCGTCGAGGACGAGCCCGCGATCCGCGAGAACTACGCGGACGCGCTGCGCCGTCAGGGCTACGAGGTCGCGGCGCATGCGACGCGCGACGCCGCGCTCGCTTCGTTCCGGACGCGCCTGCCCGACCTCGCGGTCGTCGACCTGGGACTCGGCGACGATCCCGACGCGGGATTCACGCTGTGCCGCGAGCTGCGCGCGCTGTCGCCGACGGTCCCGATCCTCATCCTGTCGGCGCGCGATTCGGACGTCGACATCGTGTCCGGCCTGCGCGTGGGCGCCGACGACTACCTGACGAAGGACGCGAGCCTGACGCACCTGGCCGCGCGCATCGCGGCGCTGTTCCGGCGCGCCGATCTCTCGTCGTCGCCTGCATCGGCCGAGGACGTCGTCGTGCGCGGCCCGCTCGCGCTCGACGTGAAGCGCATGACGGCGCGCTGGCGCGACCGTCCGGTGGACCTCACGCTGACCGAGTTCTGGATGGTCCACGCGCTCGCGCGCCATCCGGGGCACGTGAAAGACCGCGACGCGCTGATGCGGGAGGCGAACACCGTCGTCGACGACGGCACGATCACCTCGCACGTCAAGCGCATCCGCCGCAAGTTCCAGGCCGTCGACCCCGCGTTCGACTGCATCGCGACCGTCTACGGGATGGGGTATCGGTGGGCTTTGGGGTCAGAGCCGTAACAATTCGCCGAGGAGATCTGACGCAGGTGCGTTGCCGAATAGCCGGCGAATTGTTACGGCTCTGACCCCAAAGGCTCGCCAAAAGCTCGGACCCCAAAGGCTCGCAGGTGCGTTGCCGAATAGCCGGCGAATTGTTACGGCTCTGACCCCAAAGAACCCAATGGCCCGCCTCGGCATCCGCGCCCAGCTGCTGCTGGTGTTGACCGTGTTCCTCGCGCTGCCCTGGCTCGGCGTCGAGTACGCGCGCGAGCTCGAGCGGCTCCTGCGCGATGCGCAGGACCGCACGCTCGCGGGCACGGCGCAGGCGGTCGCGATCGCGCTCCACGACCGGCCGCGGCTGTTCGACGCACCTGTGCGCCTCGTCGCGCCGAGGGGCGGCGCGCCGCAGGACCTCGTCGACGCCGCCGCGGCGCGGCCGGTGCTGTCGGCGGGTGCGGCCGCCGCGGCGCCCGAGCTCGAGCAGATCCTGCAGGGCCTCACGCGCACGACGGCGCGCATCCGCGTCGTCGATCGCGACCTCGGCGTGCTCGCGCACGCGGGGAGCCTCAGACGCGCGGCCGACGACGTGCAGCCGTCGCGCTCGCTGCTCGACCCGATCTACGCGCTCTTCCTCCCGCGACCCAACGAGGACTTCGTCGACGACGAAGGCAGCGGCAGCGTGCCGGCGCGGCGCGAGATCCTCGCCGCGCTCGACGGCATCCCCGCGACCGACCGCCGCAAGACCTCCGATGCGCGCGCGGTCGTCGTGGCCGCCGCGCATCCGATCTGGGTCGGCGACCGCGTGCGCGGCGTCGTGCTCGTCGAGGAGACGACGAACGCGGTGCTCGCCGAGCGCAACCGCGCGTTCGAGCGGCTGTTCGACATCGTCGTCGCGATCCTCGTCGTCGGATCGGCCGCCCTCACGCTCTACGCGACGTGGCTGTCGTCGCGCATCCGCCGGCTCGCGCGCGACGCCGAGGCGGCGATCGATCGCGACGGCCGCGTGCGCGGCCCGCTCCCCGGCAGCGACGCGCGCGACGAGATCGGCGATCTGGCGCGGAGCTACTCGGGCGTCCTGGCGCGGCTCGCCGGCTACGCGACCTATCAGGAGCAGCTCGCCGCGCGGCTGTCGCACGAGCTGCGGACGCCGCTCGCCGTCGTCCGCAGCTCGCTCGACAACCTGAGCGCGTCGCCGTTGCCGCAGGCGTCGCGCACCTACATCGATCGCGCGCAGGACGGCCTCGACCGCCTCGCGGCGATCCTTTCGCGCATGTCCGAGGCGGCGCGCCTCGAGGAGGCGCTGGGCGACGCCGATCGCGTGCGCTTCGACCTCGCCGAGGTCGTCGCCGGCTGCGTCGAGGGCTACCGTGGCGCGTATCCGCAGCGCCCGTTCGCCTACTCGCCGCCGGCCGAGCCGCTGCCGGTGCGCGGCGCGCCCGAGATCGTCGCGCAGATGCTCGACAAGCTCGTGGAGAACGCCGTCGACTTCGCGACCGGCGGCGTCGTAGGCATCGCGCTCGCGCGCGACGGGGACCGCGCGCGGCTCGTCGTGACCAACGAGGGGCCGCCGCTGCCCGAGGGCGCGGGCGAGCGGCTGTTCGAGCCGATGGTGTCGGTCAGGCCCCAGGACGGCCGCACGCCGCACCTGGGACTGGGGCTCGCGATCGTCCGCATCGTCGCGACCCGGCACGGCGGCGAGGCTGCCGCCGCCAACCGTGCCGACGGCCGGGGCGTCGCCGTCACGGTGGCGCTGCCGCTCGCGTCGGGCGCGGATCTTTAGGCGACAATGTCGGCCTTCCTCCCCATGCGGTCCCGACGCCATGCCTGCCTTCGCCGCGCAGCACCCTGCCCTCGTCGCCGCCATCCTGCTCACGTGCTCGAACGTCTTCATGACGGTCGCCTGGTACGGACACCTCAAGCACCTGAACGACAAGCCGTGGTGGATCGCGGCGGTGCTCTCGTGGGGCATCGCGCTGTTCGAGTACCTGCTCCAGGTGCCGGCGAACCGCATCGGCTTCACCGTGCTCTCGCTGGCGCAGCTCAAGATCATGCAGGAAGTGATCACGCTCTCGGTGTTCGTCCCGTTCGCGGTGCTCTACATGGGCGAGCCGATCAAGCTCGACTACCTGTGGGCGGGCCTGTGCCTGATGGGCGCCGTCTATTTCATCTTCCGCACATGACGGCCCCGATGCCGGATCCGGTCCGGTCCGCCGTGCAGCGCGCGATGCGAGGGGCCTGACGATGGTCGTGCCGTTCTCGCGCGTCTACGCGGCGTTCGCGGCCGGGTACCTGATGTCGTACCTGTTCCGCACGGTCAACGCGGTGATCTCGCCCGAGCTCACGCGCGAGCTCGCGTTGCTGCCGGGCGCGCTCGGCCTCCTGACCAGCACGTACTTCATGACGTTCGCGATCATGCAGATCCCGGCGGGCATGCTGCTCGACCGCTACGGGCCGAGGCGGGTGGAGCCGGTGCTGCTGTTGATCGCCGCGATCGGCGCGTTCGCGTTCGCCGCGGCCGACGGGCTGGCCGGCCTCACGGTCGCGCGCGCGCTGATCGGGGCCGGCGTCTCCGTGTGCCTGATGGCGCCGCTGAAGGGCATCGCCGTCTGGTATCCGCCGCAACGGCAGGCATCGCTCGCAGGCTGGATCATGGTTGCGGGTGGCGCGGGTGCGCTCGTGGCGACGCTCCCGGTCGAGTTCGCGCTGCGTTTCATGGACTGGCGCACGCTCTTCGTGGCGTTCGGCGTCGTCACGCTCGCGGTGGCGGCGGCGATCGCCTGGCGCGTGCCGGACCTGCCGCGCGTCGCGAACCCGCCGTCGTTCGCGACTCAGTGGGAGGGGGTGCGGCGCGTGTTCTCGGAGCCGCGCTTCTGGTGGATCGTGCCGGTCGGCGCGATCGGCATGGGCTCGTTCATGGCGATCCAGGGGCTCTGGTCGGTGCCGTGGATGATGGAAGTCGAGGGGCGCACGCGTGCCGAGGCGGCGGGCGTGCTGCTGGCGATGGGCGTGCTGACGCTCGCCGGCTACCTCGGACTGGGGCTGTTCGCGACGCGCCTCGCGGCACGCGGGTTCGGCCCGCGCCACATGTACCTCGCAGGCTGGGCGCTCAATCTGGCCGCATTGGTCGCGATCGTGCTGCGCATTCCGGGCGCGCCGATCTGGTGGTGCGTCTACGGTTTCGGCGCTGCGGCCAACATCCTCGCGTTCACGGTGCTGAACGAGGGCTTCCCGCCGGCGCTCGCGGGCCGGGCGAACACCGCGGTGAACCTCACGATGTTCGCGGGCAGCTTCGCCGCGCAGTGGGGCATCGGCGTGCTCGCCGACGCATTGCGCGCCGCGCTGGGACTGTCGGCGGCCGACGGGCTGCGCGGCGCGTTCGTCACCGTGCTCGCGATGGTCGTCGCCGCGTTCGCCTGGTTCCTCGCCGGCTGGAAGCGCTACGCGGCGCCCCCCGCGGTCGCCCGCGCCTGACGCACCCGATGCGCATCCACATCCTCGGGATCTGCGGCACGTTCATGGGCGGCATCGCCGCGATCGCGCGCGCGGCCGGCCATCGCGTGAGCGGCTGCGACGCGAACGTCTACCCGCCGATGTCGACGCAGCTCGAGGCGCTCGGCATCCGGCTCACCGATGGCTACGACGCAGCGCAGCTCGACGGCGTGGCGCGCGATGCCGACGCGTTCGTGATCGGCAACGTCGTCTCGCGCGGCAATCCGCTGATGGAGGCGATCCTCGACCGCCGCCTGCCGTACGTGTCCGGCCCCGAGTGGCTGCGCGACCACGTGCTCGCGGGCCGTTTCGTGCTCGCGGTCGCGGGCACGCACGGCAAGACCACGACCGCGTCGATGCTTGCCTGGATCCTCGACCACGCGGGGCTCGCGCCGGGCTTCCTGATCGGCGGCGTGCCGGCGAACTTCGGCGTCTCGGCGCGGCAGTCCGACAGCGCGTTCTTCGTCGTCGAGGCGGACGAGTACGACACCGCGTTCTTCGACAAGCGCTCGAAATTCGTCCACTACCGGCCGGCGACCGCGATCCTCAACAACCTCGAGTACGACCACGCGGACATCTTCCCGGACCTCGCGGCGATCGAGACCCAGTTCCACCATCTCGTGCGCACGGTGCCGCGGAACGGACGGCTGGTCGTGAACGGTGCGGATGCGGCGCTCGGGCGCGTGCTCGCGCGAGGCTGCTGGTCGGAGGTCGAGCGCTTCGGGCTCTCCGAGGTCGCGGGCACCGGGCCAGGCTGGACGATCGCGGTGAACGGAGCGATCGAGCTCGGCGGTGCGCCGCAGGGCACGCTGCGCTGGCCGGCCGACTCGCCGCAGCTGGGCGTCCACAACCGGCTGAACGCACTCGCGGCGATCGCCGCGGCGAGGCACGCGGGCGTGCCGGTGGCGCAGTCGCTCGCGGCACTCGCCGGGTTCCGCGGCGTCGCTCGGCGCATGCAGGTACGCGGCAGCGCAGCGGGCGTCACCGTCTACGACGACTTCGCGCACCACCCGACGGCGATCGCGACGACGATCGACGGGTTGCGTCGGGCCGTGGGCAGCGCGCGCATTCTCGCGGTGCTGGAGCCGCGCTCGAACACGATGAAGCTCGGCGCGATGAAGGACCGGCTCGCGGCGAGCCTCGCGGGCGCCGAACGCATTTGGTGCTATGCGGCGAATCTCGGCTGGGACGCCGGCGGCGCGCTCGCGCCGCTCGGGACGAGGGCGAGCGCGCACGAGGACCTCGACGACCTCGTCGCCGCGGTGGCCCGCGAGGCGCGCGCGGGCGACCACGTGCTCGTGATGAGCAACGGCGGGTTCGGCGGCGTGCACGACAGGCTCCTCGCCGCGCTGCGGGCGCGCGAGGCGGGCGCACCGGCGCGCAATGCGTCCGCCTGAAGCCGGGAAATGAGGGCCGGACCCCCGATTTCGGCTGCGGGCGGAAGCGCGTTTCCAATGGGTCTGCCCTTCGTTTCCGGTCGGCCTCGACAGGGGCCATGACGCCGCTGATCGTCTACCTGCACGGCTTCCGCTCCTCGCCGCGATCGGTGAAGGCGCAGGCGATGATTCGCGCGGTTGCCGCATTGCCCACGCACGAGCGGCCGACGCTGGCCGTCCCCGATCTCGGCGACCGGCCCGCCGCGGCGATCCGCAAGGTCCTCGACATCGTCGCGCACGAGCGCGGTCCGGGCGCACCGCTGGCCTTCGTCGGCAGCTCGCTCGGCGGCTACTACGCGACCCACCTCGCCGAGCGCTTCGGCGCGCGCGCGGTCATGATCAATCCGGCGATCCGCCCCTACGAGGACCTCGCACCGTACAAGGGCACGCAGACGAACATGTACACGGGCGAGGCGTTCGAGGTGACCGACGCGCATTTCGACGAGCTGCGTGCGCTCGCCGTGCCGCGCATCACCCACCCCGAGCGCTGTTTCCTGCTCGCGCAGTCCGGAGACGAGGTGCTCGACTACCGGGAGGCCGTCGCGTACTACGGCGGCGCCTGGCAGTACGTGCAGGGCGGCGGCGACCACGCCTTCCAGGGCTTCGAAGCGCAGATCCCGGCGATCCTCCGGTTCGCGTCGGCAGGCGAGCCGGTGCGCTGAATGGACGCCCCGCGTCGTGAGAATCGAACGCATTCCGCCCCGCGCCCGGGCGGATGCGCATCGCCGCGCGGTGCGGTAGCATGCGAATCGGTCACGCCCCCTCACGAGGTCAACGAGATGCCGTCCGCTCCGTCCGCCGTCCGCAGTCCGTCCTTCGCGCTCATCGCCGTCGCGCTGTCGCTGGCGTTCGCCGCCGCCGCGCAGGCGCAGCAGACGATGCGCACGTTCAAGGCGGGCTCCGGACCCGACGAGCTGTGGGACACGACGATGAAGATGGAGATGCCCGGCATGCCGATGGCCATGCCGGCGCAGACGAGCCAGATCTGCCTCAAGAAGGACCGCAAGACCGAGGACGCGATCCCGAGGCAGGACGACTGCCGGCTCGTCGACTCGAAGACGGTCGGCAACAAGGTGACGTTCACGATGGACTGCGCCGGCAAGGAGCCGATGATCGTGCGCGGCGAGATCACGTCGACGCCGAACGCGTACGACGGCGTGATGCGGATGAAGTCGAAGCGCAAGGGCGACGACACGGAGTTCACGCAGACCTTCTCGGGCAGGAGGGCCGGCGCGTGCACCGACCAGACCGAGCAGATCGTCGCGAAGTCGAAGTCCGACATGGACGCCGCCGTGGCGAAGAACTGCACGGAGGGCCTCGACAGGCTCCACGTGCAGTTTTTCTTCGGCCAGGGCGCGATGTGCGCGGGCCAGCAGAAACAGTTCCGCGACAAGGTTCAACAGCTTTCGACGACGATGCGCGAGCCCGCGGGCTTCCGCGAGGCGCAGAAGAAATACGGCGCGCAGGTGCTCCAGGACGCGTTCCAGGCCAGCAACGTCAACTACCAGTTGACCGCGCAGACGGCCTGCGACAAGGCGATGGGATCGAAGGACTACGCGTTTCTCGGGAGCGGACCTTGCGACGACCAGGTGCGCCGGCTCGGACC